>NZ_SJWV01000296.1:0-3197 GCF_004352695.1 Escherichia sp. KCJ4928 | reverse complement strand
CCGCTGCATAAATCTACGCAACAGGTTAGAACCCAAGGCCCGATACGGCATGCGGACTGCAGGCAGAGAAAACTGGCCGATTTTCTCTGCACTGGAGGGATAATACAAGGCCTGATAAGACGCGGCAGCGTCGCATCAGGCATTGTGCACGATTGCCGGATGCGGCGTGAACGCCTTATCCGGCCTGGATGGCTTGCTGCGACGAACACCAACCCTTACCCCTGACGCTTATCTTCCGTATTCGTCTCGAAATCACTGGCGTCATGGCGCTCATGCAACTGCTCATTCAGCGGTCCGTTGGTGCGGTTAACAATACGCCCACGTTTCACCGCCGGACGTTCGCCTACTTCTTTCGCCCAGCGTTGTACATGCTTATAACTGCCCGCATCAAGAAACTCTGCGGCATCATACACGCCGCCTAACACCACGTTGCCAAACCACGGCCAAATCGCCATATCCGCAATGGTGTACTCATCGCCCGCAACAAACTTATGCTGCGCCAGTTGCTTATCCAGCACGTCGAGCAGACGTTTGGCTTCCATGGTAAAGCGGTTGATGGCGTACTCAATCTTTACCGGTGCGTAATGGTAAAAGTGACCAAAACCACCGCCGAGGAACGGTGCCGCGCCCTGTAACCAGAACAGCCAGTTCATCGTTTCAGTACGCTTTGCCAAATCCTGCGGCAGGAAGTAGCCAAATTTCTCCGCCAGATAAAGCAGGATCGAACCAGATTCAAACACGCGGATCGGCGGATTATGCGTATGATCGCGCAGCGCCGGGATCTTCGAGTTTGGGTTCACTTCGACAAAGCCGCTGGAGAATTGATCGCCATCGCCAATACGAATCAGCCAGGCGTCGTACTCTGCACCAGTAACGCCCAGCGCCAGCAGCTCCTCAAGCATAATCGTTACTTTCTGACCGTTCGGCGTTCCCAGCGAATAAAGTTGCAATGGGTGTTTGCCAACGGGCAGCGTTTTTTCATGCGTCGGACCAGAAACCGGGCGATTGATATTGGCGAACGCGCCGCCAGCGGATTTATCCCACGTCCAGACTTTCGCGGGCTGATAAGTATTGTCTGTCATAGTGAGTTGCCTTCTGAGTGGTAGTGTTGAAGCAGTGTAGCAGGTCACTTGCTGTACAGAATGTGAATTTTTTAACCCTTTGCGCCAGCCGCTGCGATGAGGTGTATGATTAGTCTGACCTCTGTCCGGTTAATGTCGCTGAGCAGGTAATCAGAGCACAACAATTACGCCAACTGCTTAGGTTGTATTGTTAAAGGTAAAGTGATGAGCAAAGGAACGACCAGCCAGGATGCCCCGTTCGGGACATTATTGGGCTACGCCCCAGGTGGGGTAGCAATCTACTCTTCAGATTACAGTTCTCTCGATCCGCAGGAATACGAAGATGACGCCGTATTCCGTAGCTATATCGACGACGAATATATGGGCCACAAGTGGCAATGCGTTGAATTTGCTCGCCGTTTTCTCTTTCTGAATTACGGTGTGGTCTTTACTGACGTGGGTATGGCGTGGGAGATTTTCTCGCTGCGCTTCCTGCGAGAAGTGGTTAATGACAACATCCTGCCATTGCAGGCATTTCCTAACGGCTCGCCGCGTGCGCCGGTCGCGGGTGCGCTTCTTATCTGGGATAAAGGCGGTGAATTTAAAGACACTGGCCATGTCGCCATCATTACCCAATTGCATGGCAACAAAGTCCGTATTGCGGAACAGAACGTGATTCATTCCCCGTTGCCGCAAGGGCAACAGTGGACGCGTGAGCTGGAGATGGTGGTCGAAAACGGCTGCTATACCCTGAAAGACACTTTTGATGACACCACCATTCTGGGCTGGATGATCCAGACGGAAGATACTGAATACAGCTTACCGCAGCCGGAAATTGCAGGCGAGCTGCTGAAAATCAGCGGAGCGCGCCTGGAAAACAAAGGCCAGTTTGACGGTAAATGGCTGGATGAAAAAGATCCGCTGCAAAACGCCTATGTGCAGGCCAACGGTCAGGTGATCAATCAGGATCCGTATCATTACTACACCATTACCGAGAGTGCCGAGCAGGAGCTAATTAAAGCCACCAACGAGCTGCACCTGATGTATCTTCACGCAACCGACAAGGTGCTGAAAGATGACAACCTGCTGGCGCTGTTCGACATCCCGAAAATCCTCTGGCCACGTTTGCGTCTCTCCTGGCAGCGTCGCCGTCACCATATGATCACCGGTCGTATGGATTTCTGCATGGATGAGCGTGGTCTGAAGGTTTACGAGTACAACGCCGACTCTGCCTCATGTCATACCGAAGCGGGCTTGATCCTCGAACGTTGGGCGGAGCAGGGCTATAAAGGCAACGGCTTCAATCCGGCGGAAGGGCTGATTAACGAACTGGCTGGTGCCTGGAAACACAGTCGTGCACGTCCGTTTGTCCATATCATGCAGGACAAAGATATCGAGGAAAACTATCACGCGCAGTTTATGGAGCAGGCGCTGCACCAGGCGGGCTTTGAAACGCGTATCTTGCGCGGGCTGGATGAACTGGGCTGGGATGCTGCCGGGCAACTGATTGATGGGGAAGGAGGGCTGGTTAACTGCGTGTGGAAAACCTGGGCGTGGGAAACCGCGTTTGATCAGATTCGTGAAGTTAGCGACCGTGAGTTTGCTGCGGTGCCAATCCGTACCGGTCATCCGCAAAACGAAGTGCGTCTTATCGACGTATTGCTGCGCCCGGAAGTGCTGGTCTTTGAGCCGCTGTGGACGGTGATCCCCGGCAACAAAGCGATTCTGCCGATCCTCTGGTCGCTGTTCCCGCACCATCGTTACCTGCTGGATACCGATTTCACTGTTAATGATGAACTGGTGAAAACAGGTTACGCAGTGAAACCGATCGCCGGTCGCTGTGGCAGCAATATCGACCTCGTCAGCCATCATGAAGAGGTGCTGGACAAAACCAGCGGTAAATTTGCCGAGCAGAAAAACATCTATCAGCAACTGTGGTGTTTGCCGAAAGTGGACGGTAAATACATTCAGGTATGTACCTTCACCGTTGGCGGCAACTACGGTGGGACGTGTTTGCGCGGTGATGAATCACTGGTCATCAAAAAAGAGAGTGATATTGAACCGTTAATTGTGGTGAAAAAGTAATACATGTTGTAGCAACCCCGTACTGATTATGAAGAATAATCAGTACGGGGA
>NZ_SJWV01000295.1:0-3235 GCF_004352695.1 Escherichia sp. KCJ4928 | reverse complement strand
ATACTACATATGGTGTTCTTTTTTTTGCAGAATTACAGTTATTAATCTTATTTAATACTGAAAATCAAGATTGGTAAAACTTGCTTTTCATGCAATGTGATGGGGATATCCAGGGAGATGGTTCTGTGATAAAGGTCAAGAAATAACACTTGAGAAAGAAAAGTCAAATACACCAGAAAACATACAATCACAAATAAAAACAACAATATGTGTCGCATAGCAATATTTTGTTACATCTTTACATGATGATAATTTTTTCGCCATAGTTTAATTTTTAAAACCATACTAAAAATGTGCACAGGGGATTTTTTTATGCGAAAATTAAGTATGGTTGTGTGCTCTGTCGTTTCTGCATTAATGCTGTGTGAGGCAACACAGGCAGCAGAAATCTATAATAAAGACGGTAATAAACTGGATTTTTATGGTCGCGTTAAAGCCCGTCATTACATCTCTGATGGTTCTATGGATGGCGACAGAACATTTGCACGTCTTGGTTTCAAAGGCGAAACACAAATTAATGAGAGCCTGACTGGCTTTGGTCAGTGGGAATACCAGTTCCTGGGGTTTAAGACAGAAAGTGAAGTACGCAACGATAAAAATCGTCTGGCATTTGCAGGTATTCGCCACAATATACTCGGTTCACTTGATTATGGGCGAAACTATGGTGTTGCCTATGATGTGGGGGCTCTGACTGACGTACTTCCGGACTTTGGTGGTGACAGCTGGACTTACTCTGATAACTATATGACCGGCAGAACAACCGGAGTTCTGACCTGGCGCAATACAGATTTCTTCGGGCTTGTTGATGGACTTACTTTTTCTGCTCAATATCAGGGTAAAAATGACCGTGATAATTTACTTGAAGCTAATGGTGATGGATATGGCTTCTCCGTAAGCTATGACTATGAAGGTTTTGGAATCGTTGCCGCTTACACTAATGCCGACAGAACCAGTCTGCAGGAAAAAGAAGGTCGTAAACGTTTCATGACATCGAAAGATTCAGAAGGAAAAGAAGTTATTACGCCTCGCTGGATTGCCGGGGGAAAACATGCAGAGTTTGCAGGTGTTGGGGTCAAGTATAATGATAATGACCTGTATCTGGCAGCTGACTACTCTGAAACCCGAAATATGACTCCATTTGGTAGCGCAGGCATCGCAGATAAAGCACGGAATATTGAAGTTGTGGCTCAGTATATGTTTGATTTTGGCCTGCGTCCTTCACTGGCTTACGTTCAGTCCAGAGGGATGGATGTTAAAGGCGGAATAGTAAACTATGGCGATCAGTCTCTTGTTGAGTATATTGATGTTGGCGCGAACTACTTTCTGAACAAAAACATGTCACTTCTTATTGATTACAAAATTAACCTTATTGATGAAAGCGAATTTACCCAAAAGGCTGGTGTTGCAACCGATAATATAATTGCTGTTGGCATGATGTATCAGTTTTAACAGGTATCCATTTAAACGATTTACATAATTTTATTTATATCAAAGGCTTTTATTATTAATAAATGTTCGTGATGCAACTCAGAAGGAATACCATATGGAACATCAGTTAAGTAAAAAACTGCTTAACTCATCAATATCACTTATATTAGCATCTGGTCTGATGATGAGTACTGCAAATGCAGCAGATGATGTTAAGCTCAAAGCAACAAAAACAAATGTTGCCTTTGCGGACTTTACGCCGACGGAATACAGCACTAAAGGTAAGCCAAATATCATTGTTTTAACAATGGATGATTTAGGGTATGGACAATTGCCTTTTGATGATAGTTCATTTGACCCTAAAACGATGGATAACCGAAATGTTGTTGATACATACAAAATAGGTATTGATAAAGCAATTGAAGCTGCAAAAAAATCCACTCCAACATTAGCATCCCTGATGGATGAAGGTGTAAAATTCACTAACGGCTATGTTGCACACGGTGTCTCTGGCCCTTCACGTGCCGCAATCCTGACGGCGCGAGCTCCTGCTCGCTTCGGTGTATATTCAAATTCTGATGCACAGGATGGTATCCCTCTGGAAGAAACATTCCTGTCTGAATTACTTCAGAATCATGGTTATTACACTGCAGCAATCGGTAAGTGGCACTTATCAAAAATCAGCAACGTAGGTGTGCCTGAAGAAAAACAAACCCGTGACTACCACGATAACTTCACCACCTTCTCCGCAGAAGAATGGCAACCTCAGAATCGTGGCTTCAACTACTTCATGGGCTATCACGCATCCGGCGTTTCACTTTATAACTCCCCGTCATTGTTCCGTAACCGTGAAAACATTAAAGCTGAAGGGTACATTAGTGATCAATTAACTGATGAAGCAATTGGTGTAATTGACCGTGCAAGCAAACTGGAACAGCCATTTATGATTTATCTGGCATACAGTGCACCACACCTGCCTAACGATCAGCCTGCGCCTAAAAACTATCAGGAGAAATTCAACACTGGTAGCAAAACTGCTGATAACTATTATGCGTCAATTTACTCCGTTGACCAGGGGGTTAAAAAGATCCTGAATACACTTAAGGAAAAAGGTCAGTACGACAACACCATCATTCTGTTCACCTCTGATAACGGTGCTGTAATTGATGGTCCACTGCCACTGAATGGTGCGCAGGCTGGTTACAAAGGCCAACCGTATCCGGGTGGTATGCATACACCTATGTTCATGTGGTGGAATGGCAAGCTGAAAACGGGTGATTATGACAAACTGGTTTCATCAATGGACTTCTATCCGACCGCTTTAGATGCCGCAGATATCAAGATCCCTGCTTCTCTGAAACTGGATGGTGTATCATTATTGCCATATGTACAGAAAGGAGCTGATAAGAAATCTGCAGCTGGCGAACCTCACAAATATCTGTCCTGGATTACCTCTTATTCTCACTGGTGGGACGAAGAGAACACTGCATTCTGGAACGGATATCATAAATTCGTGAGAAAAGAGTCTGATGATTATCCGCACAACCCACATACAGAAGACTTAAGCCAGTTTGCATACACTGTAAGAAGCAACGATTATTCTCTGGTTTACACCTATGCAGAGAATAAACTAGCTCTGTACGATATCAACGATCTGCAACAAACTAAAGATCTCTCTGCATCCCATCCTGATGTAGTTAAGAATATGAAGGCTGTTATGATTGACTTCATCACGTCAAGTCAAAAACCGATCAGTGATATCAACCAAGCCAAATTTGAGAATATAAAAAAATCTTTAACTAACGTG
>NZ_SJWV01000294.1:0-3250 GCF_004352695.1 Escherichia sp. KCJ4928 | reverse complement strand
ACAAGGCTTATAAACTCACTGACGGGGCTGGCATGTTCCTGCTGGTTCATCCTAATGGTTCCCGTTACTGGCGTCTCCGTTATCGTATTCTGGGTAAGGAGAAGACTCTGGCACTTGGTGTGTATCCGGAAGTTTCTCTCTCCGAAGCTCGTACAAAACGGGATGAGGCCCGAAAACTGATTTCGGAGGGGATTGACCCTTGCGAACAGAAAAGAGCTAAAAAAGTAGTCCCTGATTTACAGCTCTCTTTTGAACATATTGCACGACGCTGGCATGCCAGTAATAAACAATGGGCACAATCACACAGCGATAAAGTACTCAAAAGCCTTGAGACACACGTATTCCCCTTTATCGGCAACCGGGATATCACAACACTCAATACCCCGGACCTGCTTATCCCTGTTCGTGCTGCAGAAGCTAAACAAATTTATGAAATCGCCAGTCGTCTGCAGCAAAGGATATCTGCTGTAATGCGTTATGCCGTACAGTCTGGCATCATCAGATATAACCCGGCTCTGGATATGGCTGGTGCATTGACCACAGTAAAACGCCAGCATCGCCCTGCTCTGGATCTTTCACGTCTGCCTGAATTTCTGTCGCGTATTGACGGTTATAAAGGCCAGCCTGTCACCCGACTGGCAGTTATGCTGAATTTACTGGTTTTTATTCGTTCCAGTGAACTCAGATATGCCCGCTGGTCGGAAATTGATATTGACAATGCCATGTGGACTATTCCAGCTGAACGCGAACCTCTGCCTAGCGTAAAATTCTCACACCGGGGATCCAAGATGCGAACACCACATCTTGTGCCACTCAGCAAACAGGCTGTAGCCATACTGGCAGAGCTTCAGACATGGGCTGGTGAAAATGGTCTGATCTTTACGGGAGCACATGACCCACGTAAACCAATCAGTGAAAACACCGTAAATAAAGCCCTGAGGGTTATGGGGTATGACACAACCCGGGATGTCTGTGGCCATGGATTCCGGGCGATGGCATGTAGTGCGTTAATAGAATCAGGTTTGTGGTCCCGCGATGCTGTTGAACGTCAGATGAGCCATCAGGAACGTAACGGTGTACGTGCTGCTTACATTCATAAAGCAGAACATCTGGAAGAACGTCGGCTTATGCTGCAATGGTGGGCAGATTTTCTGGATGCAAACAGGGAGGAGTGTATCAGTCCGTTTGAATATGCAAAGATTAACAATCCGCTGAGAAGGTGACAGAACGCCATTCACACATATGCTCTTCCCCTAGGGGGAAGAGCAACCTGCTTCAATAAATTTCTTTTTTATTCCGGCTAATACCATCGGAATCAGCAGTTCTCCCTAAAGAGACACTTAGCATTCGACGTAATAGCTGACATAGAATGACTATCTCAGCAGGAGCTTAAAGTGTGGTTTTAGGCCGAATTTCAATTGATTCATCATTTGAGGAATGTAACTAATCGACATGCTTCCCAAACAGAAAAATCGCTTCTATTCCCAACAGAAATTTTACGAACATGAGCGCAATTATTTCTCTGCTAGGGATAATTGGTTTTTAGTAAATCGCTACAGCAGGCAATTGCCAATATAAAAATCTGGCACAAGGGTGAACAGCGCGCGCCACATAATCCATTGTTATTGCTATATATTAGCGGAATACATAAATGAACAGCCACGTCTTTTCGATTATGGTCGGAAATCTACGAACCTCTGCACAGTTTACTAGAACTTTTTTTGGCCACAGAGTTCACAGTACCGGCCTGATATGCTGGCGCTTGAAGGAAGATAGAGAAAGATTAAAGATGGTGGATATTGAGTTATGCAAAACTGCAACTTGGATAATGCAGTGCTACTGCGGCCCGATTTTGGCAGTATCTTTAGTATATTCAGAGCGGTATAGCCTTACACTTTTATTCCGTTCGGCTTTACTGCTAAGCTCTCTGGCTCTGCAGAGCCTTCCCCTTACCATATTGGCTAGGGATTCTTCTGACTTTTCAAACGGTTGAAAAGAATGCTGAAAGGCTGCCAGTTTTTTCTTTAGTTGCTCTGAAAACCCATGTATTATATGTAACATAACATATAATACATGGGTGTTAATATGGCAAAAGGTGAATCAGGACGCATCGTCCTAGAGGTTGAGCCAGAACTAAAAAAAGCTCTCTATTCAGTTCTTGCAATGGAACAAAAAACTCTTAAAGACTGGTTTGTTGATAAGGCTCAAGAACATATATGCGAGAAAAAATCAGAGCTCATAGAGAGATTTTCGAAGGTAGACAATGAAATTTAAAGCAGATCAAACCTCACAAAAACTTAGAGGTGGCTATTACACCCCACAAAATTTAGCTGATTATGTAACTAAATGGGTCTTAAGTAAGAATCCTAAAACCATACTTGAGCCGAGTTGTGGTGATGGTGTGTTTATTCAGGCTATTGCTAATAATGGTTATAACTCTAACATTGAGTTATTTTGCTTTGAATTGTTCGACACTGAAGCATCTAAGGCTCTCGAACGCTGTAAACTGAACAATTTTTCTAATGCAACGATTACTGAGGGGGATTTTCTAGTCTGGGCTAATGAATGTCTTAAGAAAAATAAGCAGATATTTGATGGAGCTTTAGGTAATCCTCCATTCATCCGTTATCAGTTCCTTGAAAGAAATTTCCAAGAACAAGCTCAGTTGGTCTTCGAACATTTAGATCTAAAATTTACAAAGCACACTAATGCTTGGGTTCCATTCTTACTTTCTTCATTAGCCCTTCTCAAACAAGGTGGAAGAATAGGGATGGTCATACCATCGGAGATTAGTCATGTAATGCACGCTCAATCATTGAGAAGCTACTTAGGTCATGTTTGCTCTAAGATTGTCATCATTGACCCTAAAGAGATTTGGTTTGAAGATACATTACAGGGGGCCGTTATTCTCCTTGCAGAGAAAAAGCAATATCCAGATGAAGCATCGCAAGGTGTAGGTATTGTTAGTGTTAGTGGTTTTGAATTCCTTCAAGAAGATCCAAACGTTCTGTTTAATGATACGGCAGGAATAAATGGTGAAACAGTTGAAGGTAAATGGACTAAAGCAACACTCAGTATTGACGAGCTTCAGCTAATTAAACGGGTAATTGCTCATCCAGATGTTCGTAAATTTAAAGATATAGCTAAAGTTGATGTAGGTATTGTGACGGGGGCCAATAATTATTTTCTTGTTGATAACGAAACAGTTAAATTATATAAATTAGAACGTTTTGCTCACCCTATGTTTGGC
>NZ_SJWV01000293.1:0-3252 GCF_004352695.1 Escherichia sp. KCJ4928 | reverse complement strand
GTTTATTGACCTGCTCAATAAACTTATCATTAACAAACGCACTCACAGCCGCCATAATAATTGCAAAACCCAGAATACCTACAGGGGTTCCCAGCATGACGGAAAACGTCCATGCTGTAACTGCTGAAGCAGCTCTTCCTGCTGCCAGTGATTCAAGTTTTACAAAAAATGGACGCCAGTTGTCCGTTTTTACAGCCTTTTGTAACTCCACAGCAACATCATAACGATCAATAACTTTTCCGGTAAAACCAAATGCCTTACTGAACAGCTTAAAATTCTCCGCCATATGGACCTGATTAATAGCTTCCAGGGCTTTAGAAATGGCCATGCGATCTTGTATGCTATATTTCTTGTTCAGATTATTACGGAATTTATCAAAAGCGTTCAGTGCATCATCCACACTCTTAATCTGTTTCCCTTGAGATACAGAAGCCAGCTCCTTAGCAAGTTCGGATGCTTGTTTACCGAACTCATCATATATCGTTCTGTAGAAATCAGAGGTGAGTTTTATGGCATCCTTTATCATATTTATTTCATCCCTTTTTCTTTTCTCTTCAGCTATTTTCTGATTTATGTCAGCAAGCTGGCTACGGATATTCTCTTTTTCCTTCAACAGGGCATTAAGAGCATCATTTGCATGCTTTTGTTCATTTGTTCTGGCACTGACGTTATTTCTCGCCGAATTTACCGCAGATTCAGCAGAGGTGATTTTATTTCTGGCATCAAGCAATCGTTGCCGTAACTTATCCCATTCAGCAACTTCAGCATTATAAATTTTCTTGTCACCTTCCACATCCTCTGTCACCACCGGATTCCGGTCATTCAGAATATTGCGTTTATAGTCCAGACCGGAATGGGTCAGAAGATAATTCAGGTTTGCACGGTTATCGATGACCGCGCTGGTTGTGATTTTTATCGTACCGGCAAATCTCGGATCACCACTCACAACAATAGAATGATTTGTTGATGAACGCCCCGGGAATTTTTCAGGGGAAACTATCGTTTTGCCGTCAGGCGTGTTTTTCTGTTGCGTCAGCTGTTGTTCAGCTCTGGTTAATGCATTACGGGCCGTCTTAAGCGATTCCGTCACCGAACTGAGTTTATTCCGGGCCTCTGAAATGGCCCTGTCATTCCGTGTCTGCTGCCCGAGCAGACGGGCCTGTTGTGCATCAAGAACGGCAAGGGCTGCCCCGCCATTTTTTTCCAGCTCTGACAACCGCGTGTCCAGAATACCTTTTCTGCGCTCGTATTCAGCAAGCATATCAGCGGCCTTCTTGTCTGCGTTCTGCGCATCCTTCTGCCGTTTTTCAGCCTGTTCGATTAACGACCTGGCCTCGCGGGGAGATATACGAAGAGAATCAGCATCAGCAAACAGCATCCGGCTCTCTGTATGCAGCCGGAGGGCATCATATCCGGCGATTTCAGTACGGAATCCGTATTCTCTCAGCTCTGCCTGCAGGAGTCTGAACTCCTGTCGTGTAATATCAGCGGCATCTGCGTTTCCGGCACGGAGTGTTTTCAGTGTGTTTTCATCTTTTTCCCTTGCAGCAATTGCCGCAGAAAGGCGTTTTCCGGCTTCAGTACGCTTATTCTCATTTTCTTTCTGCTGCGCGCTGAGCGTGTTTTTGTACGCTGTGATTTCCTTGTCCCTTTTTTCGATATCACTTCGGGTTGGGGAATCATCGACCCACTCGTTTCCGCCCCAGATGGTTTTGTTCCCGAAGGAACTCCATGCAGGCGGGGTACCATGAAAGACATCGACACGTGGAGGGTTTACATAAATATCAACGGCCATAATTTCATGGCCATCTGAATCATACCCCAGCGATTCTGCACCGGGATTTGTAATACGTACAGGGTCAGACATTCGGTATCTCCTTCATCCTCTGAGGAAAACAAATGAATTAACTGCTTACGTATATGGATACATATACAGTATTAATTTATTAAGGAGAAAATGGCATGTCAAGATTTAATGATAGTGATTATCATTAACATGAAGTGGTATTATACCGTTCAGAAAGCCTGCTGACGCTGTGGCAGCATCACAGTCTGGGTATTCTCTGGTGCAATACAAAAACCGGACTTTCCCGTAACAACAGACAATGTTACGGGAAAAGTTACAGAACTGAGCCACAAAATATCTCAGTACCTGAGATGCATAAAAACACCGTACATATGTTTCTCAAAAGGGGGATGATCGTTATCCAGCCATTTCGGTGGATCGGTATGCAGAACACCAATCTGCTTCATGCCGGTATGCTGCCTGGATTTTCTCGCGCAGTAATCACTGTCTTCATATCCCATCGTTTCGATGACCACTCTGGCCGTCTTTCCGTCAGGAGCCCTTGCTGTGACAATGAAATCCGGCAGGACATATTTCTTTTCACCATTAACATAAACTTCTGTATCAAACAGGGGCCTTTCCAGACTTAATTCCGGCGTACCAGGCTTTCTTTTAAGCCAGCTGGCCACATTCAGAAGAGCAGTGAGCGTGTTTCGTTCCAGTTTGCTATCCACAGGCACCGGACATGTCAGTTGATAAAGAGCATGAGCATACCCTTCACTGCAGATGATTCTGCCATCGGCACTCCGGCAAAAAGTAAGAATAACCCAGTAAGGGGGACGTATTCCGCCCTGCGCTTCACCATTAATACTGATCCCCCGCACAGGTCTGATGACCTGAATATTACCGTTCGCCCAGTGAATTTCCACAGCATCACGACAGATGTGCTGCGCCATAAAAATCTGAAAGAACATATGTTTTCTTCTGGCAGGCCAGTGTCGTTCTGAATTCTCCAGCGTTTCCATTAACCGCTCCTGAGACCTTTCAGACATTCTCTGCCAGGCGCATGTCGATGTAATCCATAAACGGTTTCAGCTTAACCATTTTGTGGCGGGTCTTTCTGGCTGGCGGTTCAGGGTATTTGAGGTAGCGTCTGACCGTCCGTTCAGAGCAACCAATCTGAGTCGCAATATCGACAATGTACGCGCCCTGCTGGCGCATTTGCTTTATCATGTAAAAGTCCTCTCTGCTCAGCATGTTGATGTCCTTTCTGGTGTGAGAACCTTAAGGAAACAACATGTTGGGTGGAGCGGACAATCCAAATGGTGAATTACCGTCTTATATCACTGGCGCTGACAGCCTCCACCCTCTGGCTGACAAAAGCGCGTTACCAGTACCTCCTCCGGCTTGATGCACAGCCTCTGCCGGAGTCGAGGATCGCCTTGCTCCTGCACCTGGTATCTGAT
>NZ_SJWV01000292.1:0-3263 GCF_004352695.1 Escherichia sp. KCJ4928 | reverse complement strand
TAGATTTCCCAGAATAATTATAAAGAAATACCGAACATTACAAGGTAAAGTCGTATGGCTATGGATATTGCCATTTGTTATTGCGCGGTTAATCGTGTGTGCTTTAGGTGTAAATGCTTGGCGAGGTAAAAGTAAATATCCTGATTATTATTTGTTAAGAGGTGAGATGCCTGTGCGTCTAGTGTCTATTATATTCCCAACATTATTGGCGCTATTCTTGCTGTCGCAGGCATCGCCATACTATGAATATTGTGTTTGTCGTGATTCAATTTTTATTTATAACCTCTACCCGGAGCAAATTCAGGTAGGTCATGCATAAAAATATCTTTCTATACTACGAAACTACGAAACTACGAAACTACGAAACTACGAAAATTATTTTTGTGAAAGTATTGACAACGCTAACTATTTTTAATTATATATTCATGATGCTCTAGGCATCACATTTTCTCCATGGGGTATTCCCTCCGCCGGCACTATGTGTTGCTGGCGTTTTTTTGTCAATTCTTACTTTTTAATCCCACTGTCCTTTCCACCAGAAACATACCTCGTTTCTACTGTATTTTGAGAATATAGTTCCCAGAATACCAATTATATATAATACGTTGTAATATATGTATTCCAATTAAAGCCGTTATTATAATAATTATCATATATGGTTCTTTTCATGTTGATTTCGTCAGAAACAGAAAATGCTGATGATGAATTGTGAATAATCAAACTGACCTCTAATTATCCTGTATGGAGTAGTGCTTATTTTCGACTCAATTTCTACTGATTAGATTATGGTTATCAGTACAGTGGGTTATGAAAAACGGACTGGATCTGCCAGCAGTGCTTCTATTATTATTCAAAAAGAACTTCAGCCGGACAATGCTATAATCCAGGGAAAGGCTATAAGCTCTGTTGGACGGAATGTGGAAATCAGCACTGGTAAAAAGGGGAACTGACATTAACACAAGAAGGATTCCTGCAAGCAACTGCTTATCTGCCCGGAACGCAGAATTAAAGCATGACCACACAGGAGCCGGAATACTGTGGTCGTACGCATTCAGTATTGTGACAACTAATAGAAATAAAAATCTGGCCGGTGCGAATATTAAACGATGCGATACCGTATAGTGTAAGTCAAAAGTAACGGGGTATTTAAACCATCTTTTCATATTTATTTAACATAATGCAGATTCTGATGTATTAGTTCAGTTGTTCGCCAGAATCAGCGCTCGATCACTATGCGTTTTAGCAGTGTGCTGAAGAAGTTCTCCATCACTGCGTTATTCAGACCGTTTCCTTTGTGCGGCATATTTTGTGCTACTCCATGGGGCTTTAACTTTGCCTATAGCCTGCGATTCGATATTGCCAACCCTGATCCGTATGCAGCGACGACGGGGCATCCTCTGGCCGGGCACTGTGAATGCATCGTATAGCATCGTATAGCATCGTATTAACGATGCTCCATCACCGACCTTTCTGACAAGCTGTAGGAGATAATTTCCCGGTTAAACAGATCGGAGAACTGCGACAGGTACCACTTTTCCCCTGTACCGAGAACTCTGTAACATCCGCCCCCATTTTTCGTTGGCCTTCGTCAAAGTTCCGGCTCAGGATATTGGGCGCAGATCACTTATTTGGTGGACACCACTTTGTCGGATGCTTCAGATTATGACCAGATGGATTTCGCTGGACGCTTACGATTACATGCACCATATTGTCAACGATTACGCCACTGAGTGTATGACACACATTAAAGCGTTAGGCTCAGGCCTTATTACAATGTCATGCTAGTGGGCTTGTACGCCGTAAATATCTGCATGATACCAGAATGACCGGCAAACAAAGGTGCCCCGGTAAGCTCGTCAGTGGATATAAAGAAAATCAAGCGCGCTGATAACGATGCCACATCTGTGGTTGGTGGCAATATGCAGATTGTTGTTATTTGTCTTCATTGCATTCTAAGAAGTGTTTCTTATCAGGCCTGATTTTTTGCCATTATTTTTAATGAGGTCTTCAAGTGGAAAATAGATTAGGCGTTCATGTGGCAGCGCGGCACGTCCCCATTTAGTGGCAAACTCCCGTTGGCGTGCCTGTAACAGTTGCTCCAGCCTTTTTATTCTGTTCTCATTCATCCGGTTTTCCTCGTATGCTGCATCACACCACTGTGCTAATGAGAAATGTAATCAGTGTGGTGGACGTATTTTATCCGCATTGGAATTGTCGTCAACCAAAGGAGATGAGACCCGTTTGTATCGCAATGGGTCTATGGCGCTCATGCCCGTTTGCTGTTCGATAATGGCTTCTCTGAGCATACGGTGTTGCAGTTCTCGTAAAAACTTTGCGTCTTCTGGTGATAAATCCATTGTTATTACTCGTAAAGCAATGCGCTGTAGTGCCTTACGCTACCGCGCTGATGGTTCTTATCCGTTTTATTGAATAGGAGAACAAACTGTGAGCTATCAGCCTGGTGGTCTGGTTTTGCCTGATTTAAGCCGCCGTAGGTATTTGTCCAAGAATGCTTCAAGCTCCAATCGTTTTGGCCTGGTGAATGGAGATGGGTTAAGCAAAGACTCTCGTTGCTGGTGTACTTTTTCGCGCTGGTGCTCAAGCATGGATAATGCGATTGCCTGTAGTTCTTCGTTAGTCATTGTCTGCACTTGGAAAGCAATTTACCGGAGTTCCTCACACTACGGCAAAAATGTTTTTATTGTTGCAACTTGCGTAATTATTCAGGTCAGTTTGGAACGCACTGTATAAACATAAATAACCTGATACTGTTGTGTGTTTTCAAAGAAAACACAGGTATTTTTCACATAAACTTTCCCCTTTTCATATCCGACCACTTAATCAAAAAACGGTTTTATACTTGTTGCCCCCACTGGGGTTAAATGTGAGACATGTCGCACTTTGTGCCATGTGTCCTCGCTGATTTTAGGCGCGGTTCATTCATTCTTTCTGTTGGCATAAAGTATGGTATCGGTTGGGCGAATGAAAGGGACTCGGGTCATGGTCAGACAATACCTGAGGCGTTAATTCGTTGAAAGAGATTGTGAATGGGGGAATAACTGAGTCTTAACTGCTGTGCGATAGCCCGGACAGATAATTGCTCGTCGAATCTGAGACGTAATGAGTCTGGCAAATAAGTGCGAAAGCCGATGATATCTAGTGTTGTTTGAGAGTTCATCGTTCGAGTCCATTAATACAGATGGACGCGATTGTTGCCAGACAGGATAATTTTCACAAGACATCGCAGATGGAGTACTTACGAT
>NZ_SJWV01000291.1:0-3291 GCF_004352695.1 Escherichia sp. KCJ4928 | reverse complement strand
GATAATAATAGCGACAGCAAGCATCCTTCAGGTTATACGATAATAAATAACACTGCCTTTACAAATAACACTGCCGAAGGTTATGGCGGGGCGATATATACCAATAGCGCGACGGCTCCCTATCTTATTGATATTTCTGTTGATGACAGCTACAGCCAGAACGGCGGCGTGTTAGTGGATGAGAACAACAGCGCAGCAGGCTATGGAGATGGTCCTTCCACTGCGGCGGGTGGCTTTATGTATCTCGGCTTAAGTGAAGTTACCTTTGATATTGCCGACGGATAAACGCTGGTTATTGGCAATACAGAGAATGACGGAGCTGTTGACTCTATTGCTGGTACCGGGTTGATCACCAAAACAGGTTCCGGCGATCTGGTACTTAATGCAGATAACAATGACTTTACTGGTGAGATGCAGATTGAAAACGGTGAAGTTACCCTGGGCCGCAGCAACTCCCTGATGAATGTCGGCGATACGCATTGCCAGGACGATCCGCAAGACTGCTACGGTCTGACGATAGGGAGTATTGATAAGTACCAGAATCAGGCAGAGCTAAACGTTGGCTCCACCCAACAAACCTTTGTGCACTCATTGACGGGCTTTCAGAATGGCACTTTAAATATCGATGCTGGTGGCAATGTTACTGTTAATCAAGGCAGTTTTGCTGGCACCATCGAAGGTGCTGGTCAGCTCACCATTGCGCAAAACGGCAGCTACGTGCTGTCGGGGGCGCAGTCGATGGCGCTAACCGGCGATATAGTCGTTGATGATGGTGCGGTGCTTTCGCTGGAAGGCGACGCGGCAGATCTCGCCGCTCTCCAGGACGATCCGCAGTCGATCGTGTTAAACGGCGGTGTGCTCGATCTCTCTGATTTCTCCACCTGGCAGAGCGGCACATCATACAATGATGGCCTTGAAGTCAGTGGCAGCAGCGGAACGGTTATCGGCAGTCAGGATGTGGTAGATCTTGCAGGTGGCGACAATTTGCATATCGGCGGCGACGGGAAAGATGGCGTCTACGTGGTGGTCGATGCGAGCGACGGGCAGGTAAGTCTGGCAAACAATAATAGTTATTTGGGCACAACACAAATCGCCTCCGGTACGCTGATGGTGAGCGACAACTCGCAGCTTGGAGATACCCACTATAACCGCCAGGTTATCTTTACCGATAAGCAACAAGAAAGCGTGATGGAGATTACTGCCAATGTCGATACTCGCTCTACGACGACTGAGCATGGGCGTGATATTGAAATGCGCGCCGACGGTGAAGTGGCAGTTGATGCGGGGGTAGACACGCAGTGGGGCGCACTGATGGCTGACAGCAGCGGGCAGCATCAGGATGAGGGTAGCACATTTACTAAAACGGGGGCGGGTACGCTGGAGCTGACCGCCAGCGGTACAACGCAGTCGGCAGTACGTGTCGAAGAAGGCACCCTGAAAGGCGATGTTGCGGATATCTTTCCTTATGCTTCGTCACTGTGGGTCGGTGATGGGGCGACGTTCGTTACTGGCGCGGATCAGGATATTCAGTCTATCGATGCTACTTCCAGCGGCACTATCGATATCAGCGATGGTACGGTTTTGCGTCTGACCGGGCAGGATACTTCCGTCGCCCTTAATGCCTCATTGTTTAACGGCGATGGGACGCTGGTGAATGCCACCGATGGCGTGACGTTGACAGGTGAGCTTAATACCAACCTTGAAACTGACAGCCTGACCTATCTTTCCGACGTGACGGTTAATGGCAATCTGACCAATACGTCCGGTGCGGTTAGCCTGCAAAATGGCGTCGCTGGCGATACGCTGACGGTAAACGGTGATTATACCGGCGGCGGTACGCTACTGCTCGATAGCGAATTAAACGGCGATGACTCGGTAAGCGATCAATTGGTGTTGAACGGTAATACTGCTGGCAACACAACTGTGGTGGTTAACTCCATTACAGGGATTGGTGAGCCGACATCGACAGGCATTAAAGTGGTTGATTTCGCAGCCGATCCCACGCAGTTTCAAAACAATGCGAAGTTCAGTCTGGCAGGCAGCGGCTACGTCAATATGGGAGCATATGACTACACGCTGGTGGAAGATAACAACGACTGGTATCTGCGATCGCAAGAAGTAACGCCACCATTGCCACCTGATCCAGACCCTGACCCAACACCCGATCCTGACCCAACACCCGATCCAATCCCCGCTTACCAGCCGGTGCTGAATGCCAAAGTTGGCGGTTATCTCAATAATCTGCGGGCGGCAAATCAGGCGTTTATGATGGAGCGACGCGATCATGCAGGTGGCAATGGTCAGACGCTGAATTTACGTGTTATCGGCGGACGTTATCATTACACGGCGGCAGGGCAACTGGCTCAGCATGAAGACACTTCTACGGTGCAGCTTAGCGGTGACCTGTTTAGCGGGCGCTGGGGCGATGATGGCGAGTGGATGCTTGGGGCGGTTGGTGGCTACAGTGATAATCAGGGCGAGAGCCGCTCGAATATGACCGGAACTCGCGCCGATAACCAGAACCACGGTTATGCCGTTGGGCTGACCTCAAGCTGGTATCAGCACGGTAATCAGAAGCAGGGGGCCTGGCTGGATAGCTGGCTGCAATACGCGTGGTTTAACAATGATGTTTCCGAACAAGACGATGGCACAGATCATTACCACTCGTCGGGGATTATCGCCTCGCTGGAAGCCGGGTATCAGTGGTTACCGGGGCGTGGTGTGGTGATTGAACCGCAGGCGCAGGTGATTTATCAGGGCGTGCAGCAGGATGATTTTACCGCCGCTAACCATGCGCGCGTGTCACAATCGCAGGGGGATGATATTCAGACGCGGCTGGGTTTACACAGCGAATGGCGTACCGCGGTTGGTGTCACACCAACATTAGATCTGAATTATTATCACGATCCCCATGCGACGGAAATTGAAGAAGATGGCAGCACTATCAGTGACGATGCGGTGAAGCGACGGGGTGAAATAAAAGTGGGAGTCACGGGCAATATCAGTCAGCGAGTGTCCCTGCGCGGCAGCGTGGCGTGGCAGAAAGGGAGTGATGATTTTGCCCAGACGGCAGGGTTTTTGTCGATGACGGTGAAATGGTAATCACTGTCTAGTCGGCACGGTTGCCGGATGCGGCGTAAACGCCTTATCCGGCCTACGGGGAGCATTTGTAGATACTGTTATGGCCTGCAAGTTTTTTCCTGGTCCGGTTTCCCGGATTGCAGGCATGCCAGACACAGCGCCGTCAGGCGCTGTTTTTTTCATCCCTTCCGCGATTTTTACGCCGCTACC
>NZ_SJWV01000290.1:0-3295 GCF_004352695.1 Escherichia sp. KCJ4928 | reverse complement strand
TGCCGGAGTCGAGGATCGCCCTGCTCCTGCACCTGGTATCTGATGACGGAGCGTTGACATGAAAATTGCTGTCTTAATTTGACGACTTTTCCCGGCCTTTATGGCCGGGATTTTTTTCCCTTCTGTTTCCACAATGCCCGGCACCGGTGACACCTGAGGGTGTACGGAGAGCGGCTGTCGGGCATTTTTTCAGGACGCCTTTATGACCATTCTATCCCAGGAAAACCCTGTCATTCTGTTACTGGAGAATATGCTCGAAGCACTCTCCACCGCCCCGGACAACATAAACAACGAACGGCGTCGCCGGCGTTACCTGCTGAACTGGCTTGACACTGCCCGTCAGATGCGCGAGTTCAGAGGAATGGCTGAAGAGTTCACTACCCTGCGAAAACTGCTGGCCACCAATTCAGACATACCGGTAGCAAACACCCTGAAATCACTGCTGGAAAGTGGCAATAACGCAGCATTATACGACCTGTACCGCTTCCGCTCGGCTCTTTCCGCGTGCAGAAGTCTGGGATGGCAGATTGGCACGTGCGCATGGAACGACCAGCTGCTGAGTGAGACACTTTCCCGTGCGCAAACAGGTAAACGTCATATCCTGCAGCTGAACAGTACCAGAGACACCTTTTCCACCACGGGCAGAATGCTCAGACCGGTGGCATTTTCATTAATTCATCCGGCATCCCTCGAATCTTCAGAAGTGGAAGAGATATT
Organism: Escherichia sp. KCJ4928; assembly: GCF_004352695.1. NCBI lineage: Bacteria > Pseudomonadati > Pseudomonadota > Gammaproteobacteria > Enterobacterales > Enterobacteriaceae > Escherichia > Escherichia sp. KCJ4928. The sequence goes on along the minus strand of NZ_SJWV01000290.1, from coordinate 2,578 downwards.
CCGGGATGAAGGTTTTATACTCGCGCACGGACGCGAATGCAGCCTGAACGGCAGCGGCAGAAACATGCTGTCACGCATTCTTCATGTGGGGCATTCAGGTTTACCGAAAGCCGAATGGGGCATAGATCACAGCAATCACCTGTTACACTGAAATACCGGGACAGCCACAACGGCAGCCACTCTCCGCTGACTTTTTTTCGCAAATCGCGGTTTGCTGATGTGGATGTCCCATTTTTTATTATCCGTCCTCTCCGGTTGTCATAAAGCGCATTCCGGCGTGAGGCTTCTGTTGTTATCATCCCCTCCTGCAGACATCCCCTTGTCTTCTGATGACTGACGATATGCTTCTTCTGACAATTAAAGAAGCGGAAGCTTCACGCCATAATGTTGTTTGACTGACCTGCCACAGGAGGAAAAATGACACTGACGTTACTTACCGCGTATAACGCACCCTATCTGGCAGCCCTGACTTTTGTTCTGCTTACTGGTATCGCTGAACTTATCGCCCTGCTCTGCGGACACTCCCTCTCTTCAGCTATGGATACACCTGATTTACCGGAGGGGCTGACAGGAGAGGCGCTGGACTGGCTGAACATCGGACGGATCCCCCTGCTGATCGTCCTCTGTATGCTGGCAGGTTTTTTTGGTATATCCGGCATTCTCCTGCAGGGTCTTATTATTCATCTGCTGCAGGCTCCTGCCCCGAACATTCTCCTTGCACCACTTTGCCTGCTGCTGACATGTCCTCTCGTACACCGCACCGGCAGACTGATTGCCCCCTGGTTACCCCGTGATGAAACAACGGCGCTCACCGAGGAGGCATTCATCGGGTGTATGGCCACCATAACCGGTTATCACGCAGTGGCGGGTTCCCCCTGTGAAGGTCGCTTCACAGACCGCTTTGGGCAGGTTCATTACCTGTTGCTGGAGCCGGAGGCCGGGAAAGAATTCAGACGAGGAGACAAAGTGATTATTGTCTGCCGTCTTTCCGGTTCCCGCTGGCTGGGCGAACTGAATCCCTGGCCGGATGTTCTTTAATCCCGACATATACAGAGGTTCTCACTATGTTTAATCTTCCGGGATGGTTGTTTACCGTTATTTCGCTGGTCCTCACCCTGTTCGTTATCGGGCTGATATTTGCCCGCCTGTACCGTCGGGCATCGGCAGAGCAGGCCTTTGTCCGCACAGGTCTGGGAGGCCAAAAAGTGGTAATGAGTGGCGGTGCAATTGTTATGCCCATTTTTCACGAAACAATTCCCGTCAACATGAACACCCTGAAGCTGGAAGTCAGTCGTGCAGCGGCTGAAAGTCTCATTACCCGCGACCGCATGCGTGTTGATGTTGCCGTTGCCTTTTTTCTTCGGGTAAAACCATCAGCCGAAGGAATATCCACTGCAGCCCAGACGCTGGGACAACGCACGCTCACACCTGAAGATCTGCGTAGTCTGGTCGAGGATAAATTTGTTGATGCCCTGCGGGCCACGGCGGCCAGAATGAGCATGCAGGATTTACAGGATGCCCGCGAGAACTTTGTTCAGGGTGTGCAGAACACCGTTGCGGAAGACTTATCCAAAAACGGTCTGGAGCTTGAAAGTGTGTCGCTGACAAGTTTCAACCAGACTGCACGGGAACATTTTAATCCTGACAATGCCTTTGATGCTGAAGGCCTGACCCTTCTGACCCAGGAAACAGAACGTCGTCGCCGCGAACGTAACGAAGTTGAGCAGGATGTTGAAGTGGCCATCAGGGAAAAAAACCGGGATGCACTCTCCCGACGTCTGGAGATTGAACAGCAGGAAGCCTTCATGACTCTGGAGCAACAACAACGGGTAAAAACCCGTACGGCAGAGCAGAGTGCCAGTATTGCTGCTATTGAAGCTGAACGACGTCGTGAAGCAGAATCCGCGAGAATTCTGGCTGAACGTAAGATAGAGGAAGCCGAAATCGAACGACAGCAGATAGTGCGTACCCGCCAGGTCGAAGCCGAACGGGAAGTGGCCATACGGGAAATTGAGCAACAGCAGGCAACCGAAATCGCCAGCCAGGCCAGAGCCATTGCCGTGGCTGCAAAATCGGAAGAGCAGTCACAGGCAGAAGCCCGGGCAAGTAAAGCACTGGCTGAAGCCGTACAGGCCCAGCAGGATGTGGAAACCACCCGCCAGACTGCGGAGGCCGACCGTACCAAACAGGTTGCCCTGATTGCTGCTGCTCAGGAAGCTGAAACGAAAGCGGTTGAACTGACGGTTCGCGCACAGGCTGAAAAAGAAGCAGCCGAACTCCAGGCAGCAGCAATTATTGAACTGGCGGAGGCCACCCGTCAGAAAGGTCTGGCAGAAGCAGAAGCACAGCGCGCACTGAACGATGCCATTAACGTGCTTTCGGATGAGCAGACCAGCCTCCGCTTCCGTCTTGCCCTGCTGGATGCATTACCTGCCGTCATAGAGAAGTCCACAGAACCAATGAAATCCATTGACGGCATTAAAATCATTCAGGTGGATGGCCTGAATGGCGGTGTTACCCGTGGTAAAACAGCAACAACCGACATAAGTGGCGGAAATCTCGCTGAACAGGCGGTAAC
>NZ_SJWV01000028.1:0-34309 GCF_004352695.1 Escherichia sp. KCJ4928 | reverse complement strand
ATTAAAGCCATCATAAAAAACGGCCAAAAAATATCTTGTGCTATTCGCAAAATCTATGGTAACTCTTTAGGCATTCCTTCGAACAAGATGCAAGAAAAGACAAAATGACAGCCCTTCTACGAGTGATTAGCTTGGTCGTGATTAGCGTGGTGGTGATTATTATCCCACCGTGCGGGGCTGCACTTGGACGAGGAAAGGCTTAGAGATCAAGCCTTAACGAACTAAGACCCCCGCACCGAAAGGTCCGGGGGTTTTTTTTGACCTTAAAAACATAACCGAGGAGCAGACAATGAATAACAGCACAAAATTCTGTTTCTCAAGATTCAGGACGGGGAACTAACTATGAATGGCGCACAGTGGGTGGTACATGCGTTGCGGGCACAGGGTGTGAACACCGTTTTCGGTTATCCGGGTGGCGCAATTATGCCGGTTTACGATGCATTGTATGACGGCGGCGTGGAGCACTTGCTGTGCCGACATGAGCAGGGTGCGGCAATGGCGGCTATCGGTTATGCTCGTGCTACCGGCAAAACTGGCGTATGTATCGCCACGTCTGGTCCGGGCGCAACCAACCTGATAACCGGGCTTGCGGACGCACTGTTAGATTCTATCCCTGTTGTTGCCATCACCGGTCAAGTGTCCGCACCGTTTATCGGCACTGACGCATTTCAGGAAGTGGATGTCCTGGGATTGTCGTTAGCCTGTACCAAGCACAGCTTTCTGGTGCAGTCGCTGGAAGAGTTGCCGCGCATTATGGCTGAAGCATTCGACGTTGCCAGCTCAGGTCGTCCTGGTCCGGTTCTGGTCGATATCCCAAAAGATATCCAGTTAGCCAGCGGCGACCTGGAACCGTGGTTCACCACCGTTGAAAACGAAGTGACTTTCCCACATGCCGAAGTCGAGCAAGTGCGCCAGATGCTGGCAAAAGCGCAAAAACCGATGCTGTACGTTGGTGGTGGCGTGGGTATGGCGCAGGCAGTTCCTGCTTTACGAGAATTTCTCGCTACCACAAAAATGCCTGCCACCTGCACGCTGAAAGGGCTGGGCGCAGTTGAAGCAGATTATCCGTACTATCTGGGCATGCTGGGAATGCATGGCACCAAAGCGGCGAACTTCGCGGTGCAGGAGTGCGACTTGCTGATCGCCGTGGGTGCACGTTTTGATGACCGGGTGACCGGCAAACTGAACACCTTCGCACCACACGCCAGTGTTATCCATATGGATATCGACCCGGCAGAAATGAACAAGCTGCGTCAGGCACATGTGGCATTACAAGGTGATTTAAATGCTCTGTTACCAGCATTACAGCAGCCGTTAAATATCAATGACTGGCAGCTACACTGCGCGCAGCTGCGTGATGAACATGCCTGGCGTTACGACCATCCCGGTGACGCTATCTACGCGCCGTTGTTGTTAAAACAACTGTCGGATCGTAAACCTGCGGATTGCGTCGTGACCACAGATGTGGGGCAGCACCAGATGTGGGCTGCGCAGCACATCGCCCACACTCGCCCGGAAAATTTCATCACCTCCAGCGGCTTAGGTACCATGGGTTTTGGTTTACCGGCGGCGGTTGGCGCACAAGTCGCGCGACCGAACGATACCGTTGTCTGTATCTCCGGTGACGGCTCTTTCATGATGAATGTGCAAGAGCTGGGCACCGTAAAACGCAAGCAGTTACCGTTGAAAATCGTCTTACTCGATAACCAACGGTTAGGGATGGTTCGACAATGGCAGCAACTGTTTTTTCAGGAACGATACAGCGAAACCACCCTTACTGATAACCCCGATTTCCTCATGTTAGCCAGCGCCTTCGGCATCCCTGGCCAACACATCACCCGTAAAGACCAGGTTGAAGCGGCACTCGACACCATGCTGAACAGTGATGGGCCATACCTGCTTCATGTCTCAATCGACGAACTTGAGAACGTCTGGCCGCTGGTGCCGCCTGGTGCCAGTAATTCAGAAATGTTGGAGAAATTATCATGATGCAACATCAGGTCAATGTATCGGCTCGCTTCAATCCGGAAACCTTAGAACGTGTTTTACGCGTGGTGCGTCATCGTGGTTTCCACGTCTGCTCAATGAATATGGCCGCCGCCAGCGATGCACAAAATATAAATATCGAATTGACCGTTGCCAGCCCACGGTCGGTCGACTTACTGTTTAGTCAGTTAAATAAACTGGTGGACGTCGCACACGTTGCCATCTGCCAGAGCACAACCACATCACAACAAATCCGCGCCTGAGCGCAAAAGGAATATAAAAATGACCACGAAGAAAGCTGATTACATTTGGTTCAATGGGGAGATGGTTCGCTGGGAAGACGCGAAGGTGCATGTGATGTCGCACGCGCTGCACTATGGCACCTCGGTTTTTGAAGGCATCCGTTGCTACGACTCGCACAAAGGACCGGTTGTATTCCGCCATCGTGAGCATATGCAGCGTCTGCATGACTCCGCCAAAATCTATCGCTTCCCGGTTTCGCAGAGCATTGATGAGCTGATGGAAGCTTGTCGTGACGTGATCCGCAAAAACAATCTCACCAGCGCCTATATCCGTCCGCTGATCTTCGTCGGTGATGTTGGCATGGGTGTAAACCCGCCAGCGGGATACTCAACCGATGTGATTATCGCCGCTTTCCCGTGGGGAGCGTATCTGGGCGCAGAAGCGCTGGAGCAGGGGATCGATGCGATGGTTTCCTCCTGGAACCGCGCAGCACCAAACACCATCCCAACCGCGGCAAAAGCCGGTGGTAACTATCTCTCTTCCCTGCTGGTGGGTAGCGAAGCGCGCCGCCACGGTTATCAGGAAGGTATCGCGCTGGATGTGAACGGTTATATCTCTGAAGGCGCAGGCGAAAACCTGTTTGAAGTGAAAGATGGTGTGCTGTTCACCCCACCGTTCACCTCCTCCGCGCTGCCGGGTATTACCCGTGATGCCATCATCAAACTGGCGAAAGAGCTGGGAATTGAAGTGCGTGAGCAGGTTCTGTCGCGCGAATCCCTGTACCTGGCGGATGAAGTGTTTATGTCCGGTACTGCGGCAGAAATCACGCCAGTGCGCAGCGTAGACGGTATTCAGGTTGGCGAAGGCCGTTGTGGCCCGGTTACCAAACGCATTCAGCAAGCCTTCTTCGGCCTCTTCACTGGCGAAACCGAAGATAAATGGGGCTGGTTAGATCAAGTTAATCAATAAATACAAAAAATGGGACGGCACGCACCGTCCCATTTACGAGACAGACACTGGGAGTAAATAAAGTATGCCTAAGTACCGTTCCGCCACCACCACTCATGGTCGTAATATGGCGGGTGCTCGTGCGCTGTGGCGCGCCACCGGAATGACCGACGCCGATTTTGGCAAGCCGATTATCGCGGTTGTGAACTCGTTCACCCAATTTGTACCGGGTCACGTCCATCTGCGCGATCTCGGTAAACTGGTCGCCGAACAAATTGAAGCGGCTGGCGGCGTTGCCAAAGAGTTCAACACCATTGCGGTGGATGATGGGATTGCCATGGGCCACGGGGGGATGCTTTATTCACTGCCATCTCGCGAACTGATCGCTGATTCCGTTGAGTATATGGTCAACGCCCACTGCGCCGACGCCATGGTCTGCATCTCTAACTGCGACAAAATCACCCCGGGGATGCTGATGGCTTCCCTGCGCCTGAATATTCCGGTGATCTTTGTTTCCGGCGGCCCGATGGAGGCCGGGAAAACCAAACTTTCCGATCAGATCATCAAGCTCGATCTGGTTGATGCGATGATCCAGGGCGCAGACCCGAAAGTATCTGACTCCCAGAGCGATCAGGTTGAACGTTCCGCGTGTCCGACCTGCGGTTCCTGCTCCGGGATGTTTACCGCTAACTCAATGAACTGCCTGACCGAAGCGCTGGGCCTGTCGCAGCCGGGCAACGGCTCGCTGCTGGCAACCCACGCCGACCGTAAGCAGCTGTTCCTTAATGCTGGTAAACGCATTGTTGAATTGACCAAACGTTATTACGAGCAAAACGACGAAAGTGCACTGCCGCGTAATATCGCCAGTAAGGCGGCGTTTGAAAACGCCATGACGCTGGATATCGCGATGGGTGGATCGACTAACACAGTACTTCACCTGCTGGCGGCGGCGCAGGAAGCGGAAATCGACTTCACCATGAGTGATATCGATAAGCTTTCCCGCAAGGTTCCACAGCTGTGTAAAGTTGCGCCGAGCACCCAGAAATACCATATGGAAGATGTTCACCGTGCTGGTGGTGTTATCGGTATTCTCGGCGAACTGGATCGCGCGGGGTTACTGAACCGTGATGTGAAAAACGTACTTGGCCTGACGTTGCCGCAAACGCTGGAACAATACGACGTTATGCTGACCCAGGATGACGCGGTAAAAAATATGTTCCGCGCCGGCCCTGCGGGTATTCGTACCACACAGGCATTCTCGCAGGATTGCCGTTGGGATTCTCTCGATGACGATCGCGCCAATGGCTGTATCCGCTCGCTGGAACACGCCTACAGCAAAGACGGCGGCCTGGCGGTGCTCTACGGTAATTTCGCAGAAAACGGCTGCATCGTTAAAACCGCGGGCGTCGATGACAGCATCCTCAAATTCACCGGCCCGGCGAAAGTGTACGAAAGCCAGGACGACGCGGTAGAAGCGATCCTCGGTGGCAAAGTTGTCGCGGGCGATGTGGTGGTGATCCGCTATGAAGGCCCGAAAGGCGGCCCTGGCATGCAGGAAATGCTCTACCCAACCAGCTTCCTGAAATCAATGGGTCTCGGTAAAGCCTGTGCGCTGATCACCGACGGTCGTTTCTCTGGCGGCACCTCTGGTCTTTCCATCGGCCACGTCTCACCGGAAGCGGCAAGCGGCGGCAGCATTGGCCTGATTGAAGATGGTGACCTGATCGCTATCGACATCCCGAACCGTGGCATTCAGTTACAGGTAAGCGATGCCGAACTGGCGGCGCGTCGTGAAGCGCAGGAAGCTCGGGGTGACAAAGCCTGGACGCCGAAAAACCGTGAACGTCAGGTTTCCTTTGCCCTGCGTGCCTACGCCAGCCTGGCGACCAGCGCCGACAAAGGTGCGGTGCGCGATAAATCGAAACTGGGGGGTTAATAATGGCTGACTCGCAACCCCTGTCCGGTGCTCCGGAAGGTGCCGAATATTTAAGAGCAGTGCTGCGCGCGCCGGTTTACGAGGCGGCGCAGGTTACGCCGCTACAAAAAATGGAAAAACTGTCGTCGCGTCTTGATAACGTCATTCTGGTGAAGCGCGAAGATCACCAGCCAGTGCACAGCTTTAAGCTGCGCGGCGCATACGCCATGATGGCGGGCCTGACGGAAGAACAAAAAGCGCACGGCGTGATCACTGCTTCTGCGGGTAACCACGCGCAGGGCGTCGCGTTTTCTTCTGCGCGGTTAGGCGTGAAGGCCCTGATCGTTATGCCAACCGCCACCGCCGACATCAAAGTCGATGCGGTACGTGGATTCGGCGGCGAAGTGCTGCTTCATGGCGCGAACTTTGACGAAGCGAAAGCTAAAGCGATCGAACTGTCACAGCAGCAGGGGTTCACCTGGGTGCCGCCGTTCGACCATCCGATGGTGATTGCCGGGCAAGGCACGCTGGCGCTGGAACTGCTCCAGCAGGACGCCCATCTCGACCGCGTATTTGTGCCAGTCGGCGGCGGCGGTCTGGCGGCGGGCGTTGCGGTGCTGATCAAACAACTGATGCCACAAATCAAAGTGATCGCCGTAGAAGCGGAAGACTCCGCCTGCCTGAAAGCAGCGCTGGATGCGGGTCATCCGGTTGATCTGCCGCGCGTAGGGCTATTTGCTGAAGGCGTAGCGGTAAAACGCATCGGTGACGAAACCTTCCGTTTATGCCAGGAGTATCTCGACGACATCATCACCGTCGATAGTGATGCGATCTGTGCGGCGATGAAGGATTTATTCGAAGATGTGCGCGCGGTGGCGGAACCCTCTGGCGCGCTGGCGCTGGCGGGAATGAAAAAATATATCGCCCAGCACAACATTCGCGGCGAACGGCTGGCGCATATTCTTTCCGGTGCCAACGTGAACTTCCACGGCCTGCGCTACGTCTCGGAACGCTGCGAACTGGGCGAACAGCGTGAAGCGTTGTTGGCGGTGACCATTCCGGAAGAAAAAGGCAGCTTCCTCAAATTCTGCCAACTGCTTGGCGGGCGATCGGTCACCGAGTTCAACTACCGTTTTGCCGATGCCAAAAACGCCTGCATCTTTGTCGGCGTGCGCCTGAGCCGCGGCCTCGAAGAGCGCAAAGAAATTTTGCAGATGCTCAACGACGGCGGCTACAGCGTGGTGGATCTCTCCGACGACGAAATGGCGAAGTTACATGTGCGCTATATGGTCGGCGGGCGTCCGTCACATCCGTTGCAGGAACGCCTCTACAGCTTCGAATTCCCGGAATCACCGGGCGCGCTGCTGCGCTTCCTCAACACGCTGGGTACGCACTGGAACATTTCTTTGTTCCACTATCGCAGCCATGGCACCGACTACGGGCGCGTACTGGCGGCGTTCGAACTTGGCGACCATGAACCGGATTTCGAAACCCGGCTGAATGAGCTGGGCTACGATTGCCACGACGAAACCAATAACCCGGCGTTCAGGTTCTTTTTGGCGGGTTAGGGAAAAATGCCTGATAGCGCTTCGCTTATCAGGCCTACCCGCGCGACAACGTCATTTGTGGTTCGGCAAAATCCTCCAGAACGCCTCAATCAGCGGCTCATGCAGCCGCTTTTTTTGTGCACACACGCCCAGTTCAAACGGCGTTTTTTCATCGCTGCGCTCTAAAATCATCACGCGGTTACGCACCGGTTCGGGGCTGTTTTCCAGCACTACTTCCGGCAACAGCGCCACACCACAGCCGAGCGCCACCATCGATACCATCGCTTCATGCCCGCCAACCGTGGCGTAAATCATCGGGTTGCTGATTTTATTGCGTCGAAACCACAGTTCAATGCGGCGACGCACCGGTCCCTGATCGGCCATGATAAACGGCACTGTAGACCAGTCCGGCTTCTCTGCCGAAACCTGGTTACGCACCGGGCAGGGCAGCGCGGGCGCAATCAGCACTACTGCCAGATTCTCCAGCATCGAAAACGCCACAGCGCCGGGTAGCGTCTCCGGTTTCCCGGCAATCGCCAGATCCGCTTCTCCCGTGACCACTTTTTCCATTGCATCTGCCGCATCACCAGTGGTGAGTTTGATCTCCACCGACGGGTGTTCCGCGCGGAAGCGATCCAGAATCGGCGGCAGATGGCTGTAGGCAGCGGTCACCGAGCAGAAGATATGTAATTCGCCAGAGAGCGACGGCCCTTGCTGATCGATGGTGTGGCGCAATTGCTGATACTGCAACAGCGTTTGCTGGGCGAAAACGCGCAGCTCTTCGCCCGCTTCCGTCAGCGTTACCGTGCGGTTATCGCGCACAAATAGCGGCTGACCAAGATCTTCTTCCAGGCGCTGAATCTGCCGTGAGAGCGTGGATGGGCTAACGTGCATCGCCCGCGCGCTGCGGCCAAAATGGCGGCTTTCCGCCAGATGCAGGAAGGTTTTCAGATCGCGTAAATCCAATGGCGCAGCCCTCAATGTTGACGTTGCAGAAATTGCAATGTGACGTTGTGAATATATCAATTTCCGCAATAAATTTCCTGTCATATAGTGAATTCAATCTCGCAAACGCGAACCGAACAATAAGAAGCACAACATCACGAGGAATCACCATGGCTAACTACTTCAATACACTGAACCTGCGCCAGCAGCTGGCACAGCTGGGCAAATGTCGCTTTATGGGGCGCGACGAATTCGCCGACGGCGCGAGCTACCTTCAGGGTAAAAAAGTGGTTATCGTCGGCTGTGGCGCACAGGGGCTGAACCAGGGCCTGAACATGCGTGATTCTGGTCTCGATATCTCCTACGCTCTGCGTAAAGAAGCGATTGCCGAGAAGCGCGCGTCCTGGCGTAAAGCGACCGAAAACGGTTTTAAAGTTGGTACTTACGAAGAACTGATCCCGCAGGCGGATCTGGTGGTTAACCTGACGCCGGACAAGCAGCACTCTGATGTAGTGCGCACCGTACAGCCACTGATGAAAGACGGCGCGGCGCTGGGTTACTCGCACGGTTTCAACATCGTCGAAGTGGGCGAGCAGATCCGTAAAGATATCACCGTAGTCATGGTTGCGCCGAAATGCCCTGGCACCGAAGTGCGTGAAGAGTACAAACGTGGATTCGGCGTACCGACGCTGATTGCCGTTCACCCGGAAAACGATCCGAAAGGCGAAGGTATGGCGATCGCTAAAGCATGGGCGGCAGCAACCGGTGGTCACCGTGCGGGCGTGCTGGAATCGTCCTTCGTTGCGGAAGTGAAATCTGACCTGATGGGTGAGCAAACCATCCTGTGCGGTATGTTGCAGGCTGGCTCGCTGCTGTGCTTCGACAAGCTGGTGGAAGAGGGCACCGATCCGGCATACGCAGAAAAACTAATTCAGTTCGGTTGGGAAACCATCACCGAAGCGCTGAAGCAGGGCGGCATCACCCTGATGATGGACCGTCTCTCTAACCCGGCGAAACTGCGTGCTTACGCGCTGTCTGAACAGCTGAAAGAGATCATGGCACCCCTGTTCCAGAAACATATGGACGACATCATCTCCGGCGAATTCTCCTCCGGTATGATGGCGGACTGGGCCAACGATGATAAGAAACTGCTGACCTGGCGTGAAGAGACCGGCAAAACCGCCTTCGAAACCGCGCCGCAGTATGAAGGCAAAATCGGCGAGCAGGAGTACTTCGATAAAGGCGTACTGATGATCGCGATGGTGAAAGCGGGCGTTGAACTGGCGTTCGAAACCATGGTCGATTCCGGCATCATTGAAGAGTCTGCATATTATGAATCACTGCACGAGCTGCCGCTGATTGCCAACACCATCGCCCGTAAGCGTCTGTACGAAATGAACGTGGTTATCTCTGATACCGCTGAGTACGGTAACTATCTGTTCTCTTACGCTTGTGTGCCGTTGCTGAAACCGTTTATGGCAGAGCTGCAACCGGGCGACTTGGGTAAAGCTATTCCGGAAGGCGCGGTAGATAACGCGCAACTGCGTGATGTGAACGAAGCGATTCGCAGCCATGCGATTGAGCAGGTAGGTAAGAAACTGCGCGGCTATATGACAGATATGAAACGTATTGCTGTTGCGGGTTAAGTGCGCGCTGATGCCCTCACCCCGACCCTCTCCCACAGGGAGAGGGAGAAAACACTCAAGGCCTTCTCCTGGAGAAGGCCTTGCTATTAGTTGCGGTACAGCACCTTAATGATGTGGTAACCGAACTGGGTGTGCAGCGGGCCGGTCGGCTCCAGTACCGGACAAGAGAACACAACTTTATCGAACGCCGGAACCATCTGACCCTGGCGGAATTCACCTAAATCACCGCCGCGTTTGCCTGATGGGCAAATGGAGTGTTTCTTCGCCAGCTTGCCGAAATCGGCACCGTTCTTAATCTGCTCGAGAAGATCCAGAGCCAGTTTCTCTTCTTTTACAAGGATATGCAGTGCTGCTGCTGTTTTTGCCATGATCGTGCCTTGAGTGAATAATTGTCAGGCGGCGATTTTAGCATGATCCGCAGATGCTAACGTAATTGTCAGTCAGGGAGGGGCTGGTACATATATGGCAAAAGCCCGGAAAATCCGGGCTTCGCAGGTCCCTCAAGGGGAGAAAACTTAGGGCCTCTATGGGCTACAAAGTCATTATCGGGGATGGTGATTTTATTGTCAATTTATGAGCGATATGGCATTGATTGACTTGATGACCGCCCTCTGTATGTCTGCAACCAACTCATGTGGCAAACATTGATTAAGATACCCTCTGTAAGTCCTTGCTCTATTTAATCGGTTTCGACTGACTTGTTGTACCAGGTCGGCTTTGGCCCAACGAATCTGCTGATCAAAGAATTGCAGGCCATTGATAACATTACTGGCTATTTCAACATGCATTCCACGATTTAACTTGTCATGATCGCGAGTGGTTGATAATGGAATGACGATACATGCGTTGCCATTAATTTTTCCGTTGAGCACGACAACTAACCTGTTTTTTATCATTTCAGGAGGAATGCGGCCATCGTAATACGTGGTGCTGAACTGTCCATTCTGGCTAACAGGATAGTTACCAAAGTTGCATTCCAGTATTTCACCAACCTTAGGACTGAAATTAATCGCCACGAGTACACCTCTCCTTAGTAAACTCTGAAAAAGTAATAACACAACGTTACGACCCGATATTTTCTAAGTCTAATGGATTCACGATGAACTCCGGTTTCGGTCTTCTCTCTCTGATTTAAACATCCGCAGCCAACCGGTTAGCGGCTTACACGCGGTCACATTCAAATGCGATTCTGCTACAATCCTCCCCCCGTTCGAAGATTGAGCAATACACCTATGCGTCTAAACCCCGGCCAACAACAAGCTGTCGAATTCGTTACCGGCCCCTGCCTGGTGCTGGCGGGCGCGGGTTCCGGTAAAACTCGTGTTATCACCAATAAAATCGCTCATCTGATCCGCGGTTGCGGTTATCAGGCGCGACATATCGCGGCGGTGACCTTTACCAATAAGGCGGCGCGCGAGATGAAAGAGCGTGTCGGGCAGACGCTGGGTCGCAAAGAGGCGCGTGGGCTGATGATCTCCACCTTCCACACGCTGGGGCTGGATATCATCAAGCGTGAGTATGCGGCGCTGGGGATGAAGGCGAACTTTTCGCTGTTTGACGATACCGATCAGCTGGCGTTGCTCAAAGAGTTGACCGAAGGGCTGATTGAAGATGACAAAGTTCTCCTGCAACAGTTGATTTCGACCATCTCTAACTGGAAGAACGATCTCAAAACACCGTCCCAGGCGGCAGCCAGTGCGATTGGCGAGCGGGACCGTATTTTTGCCCATTGTTATGGGCTGTATGATGCACACCTGAAAGCGTGCAATGTTCTCGACTTCGATGATCTGATTTTATTGCCGACGTTGCTGCTGCAACGCAATGAAGAAGTCCGCGAGCGCTGGCAGAACAAAATTCGCTATCTGCTGGTGGATGAGTATCAGGACACCAACACCAGCCAGTATGAACTGGTGAAACTGCTGGTGGGCAGCCGCGCGCGCTTTACCGTGGTGGGCGATGACGACCAGTCGATCTACTCCTGGCGCGGCGCACGTCCACAAAACCTGGTGCTGCTGAGTCAGGATTTTCCGGCGCTGAAGGTGATTAAGCTTGAGCAGAACTACCGCTCTTCCGGACGTATTTTGAAAGCGGCGAACATCCTGATCGCCAATAATCCGCACGTCTTTGAAAAGCGTCTGTTCTCCGAACTGGGTTACGGCACAGAGCTAAAAGTTTTAAGCGCGAATAACGAGGAACATGAAGCCGAGCGCGTTACTGGCGAGCTGATCGCCCATCACTTCGTCAATAAAACGCAGTACAAAGATTACGCCATTCTTTATCGCGGTAACCATCAGTCGCGGGTGTTTGAAAAATTCCTGATGCAAAACCGCATCCCGTACAAAATTTCTGGTGGTACGTCGTTTTTCTCTCGTCCTGAAATCAAGGACTTGCTGGCTTATCTGCGCGTGCTGACTAACCCGGACGATGACAGCGCATTTCTGCGTATCGTTAACACGCCGAAGCGAGAGATTGGCCCGGCGACGCTGAAAAAGCTGGGTGAGTGGGCGATGACGCGCAATAAAAGCATGTTTACCGCCAGCTTTGATATGGGCCTGAGTCAGACGCTTAGCGGACGTGGTTATGAAGCATTGACCCGCTTCACTCACTGGTTGGCAGAAATCCAGCGCCTGGCGGAGCGGGAGCCGATTGCTGCGGTGCGTGATCTGATCCATGGCATGGATTATGAATCCTGGCTGTACGAAACATCGCCCAGCCCGAAAGCCGCCGAAATGCGCATGAAGAACGTCAACCAACTGTTTAGCTGGATGACGGAGATGCTGGAAGGCAGTGAACTGGATGAGCCGATGACGCTCACCCAGGTGGTGACGCGCTTTACTTTGCGCGACATGATGGAGCGTGGTGAGAGTGAAGAAGAGCTGGATCAGGTGCAACTGATGACTCTGCACGCGTCAAAAGGGCTGGAGTTTCCTTATGTCTACATGGTCGGTATGGAAGAAGGGTTTTTGCCGCACCAGAGCAGCATCGATGAAGATAATATCGATGAGGAGCGGCGGCTGGCCTATGTCGGCATTACCCGCGCCCAGAAGGAATTGACCTTTACGCTGTGTAAAGAACGCCGTCAGTACGGCGAGCTGGTGCGCCCGGAGCCGAGCCGCTTTTTGCTGGAGCTGCCGCAGGATGATCTGATTTGGGAACAGGAGCGCAAAGTGGTCAGCGCCGAAGAACGGATGCAGAAAGGGCAAAGCCATCTGGCGAATCTGAAAGCGATGATGGCGGCAAAACGAGGGAAATAATCAAGGCCGGAAAAGATGCGTCAGCATCGCATCCGGCACTTACTCATTAATGCACTTCCAGCGGCCAGTGGACATAGCTCTGCCACTGGCTTTCCTGAGCAATAATCTCTTTACCCAGCGGATGTTGGGTTAGCCAACCTTGCGGAAGCGTCAAGGTCAACAGTTCATGGTTAGCCTGTAATGTCATCTCTGGCACGAGATCGTCACGGCGACGGCTGGCAAAAATGATGGCCAGGCGGAGTAAACGGCAGAGTTGTTCTGCGACGCGCGGAGGTACGGCATTTTGCTGATGCAGCGATGAGAGATCGACCGGATTAGTCTGGTTGAGCAGTAGCGTCGCCAGCAATTTTTTCTGTGCGGGGGTAAAACCGGGAAGATCCAGATTACGCACCAGATAAGCAGCGTGTTGCGGCGCTTGTTTAAAGTCAACGCTCAGGCCGATTTCATGAAGCTGACAGGCGCTGATGAGCAAATCGCGGCTTATTGCTTCAAGATGCCATTCCTTTTCCACCTGATCGAAGAAGTTAGCCGCAACTTTGGCTACGCGCTGCGCCTGATCAATATCGATCATAAAGCGGCGCTGAATATTACGCAGCGTACGGCTGCGAATATCCTGCTCGACGGCCAGATGCAACATGCCGTAGACCAGGCCTTCACGCAGCGCACCGCCCGCCAGGGTCATACACTGAATATTCAGTTCGGTAAAAATGGCGATCAGGATCGCCAGACCACTCGGGAACACTAACGCACGTTCCAGCGTCAGCCCGTCAATCTCCAGTTCCTCCAGCCGACCGCAATGAATGGCTCGCTGTTTCAATTGCTGCAACTTTTCCAGGGTAATGCGTTCATCCATCCCCTGTGCCATCATGATTTCCTGTAACGCCTGCACGGTGCCGGAAGCACCAACGCACACTTTCCAGCCGTGATACCGTAATTCATCGGCAACCGGACGTAACACTTCGCGTGCCGCTTTTTCTGCAGCATCAAAATTTTCCTGCCCCAGATTACGATCGGCAAAATAGCGTTCCAGCCAGGTGACGCAGCCCATCGACAGGCTGAACAACGATGTGGTTTGTGCACCCGTGCCGGTTACCAGTTCAGTACTGGCACCGCCTATATCCACCACCAGGCGCTGATCGGCACCGCCAGTTGTGTGAGCAACGCCCTGATAAATCAGACGTGCTTCCTCTTCACCGCTGATCACCTGTACCGGACAACCGAGGATTTCCTGCGCTTTGGCAATAAAATCACCCGCATTGACGGCAAGACGTAATGTCGCCGTAGCGACAACGCGAATTTGCGAGGGAGGGATATCTTGCAGACGTTCAGCAAACAGGCGCAGACATTGCCAACCGCGCTCCATTGCTTCATTAGACAGGGCATTTTCGCTATTCAGGCCAGCAGCCAGACGCACTTTGCGTTTAATTCGCGTCAGCGTCTGGATGCTTCCAGCCACCTCGCGCACAACCAGCATATGAAAACTATTCGAACCGAGATCAATGGCTGCATACAGCGACGAGGTGGAACCCATACTCTTCATCCTTCAATCTGTCTCTGTGTTGGCTGCATTCTTTCACCTGAATTACTTACTACAGTAAGCTCATCGGGATTCATTCTCTTGCCATCTTGATACAGTTTGAATGATTTTGAGTATGACATTTTTATTTAACCTGAACGACGACGATTACGCGGAGCGCCAGTACGACGCGGACCATTGCCTGTGCGCGGGCGCGTGAGGCGCAGCGGTTTTGGCAGATCGGTCATCAATGCGTCCGGATTGTATTTGCTTACCGGAATTGAGTGACCAATATAGGTTTCAATAGCAGGCAAATTCAATGCATACTCTTCACACGCCAGGCTGATAGAGTGACCGCTTGCGCCTGCGCGACCTGTACGACCAATACGGTGAACGTAATCTTCACAGTCATCGGGTAAATCGTAGTTAAAGACGTGCGTCACTGCCGGAATATGCAAACCACGCGCGGCAACGTCGGTGGCAACCAGAATATCCAGATCGCCACGGGTAAATTCATCAAGAATACGCAGACGTTTTTTCTGCGCGACATCGCCTGTCAACAAACCGACACGATGACCATCTGCTGCCAGGTGGCCCCAGATCTCTTCACAACGGTGTTTGGTGTTGGCGAAAATAATCGCTCTGTCTGGCCACTCTTCTTCGATCAGCGTTTGCAGCAAACGCATTTTTTCTTCGTTAGAAGGGTAGAAAAGCTCTTCTTTAATACGGTGGCCCGTTTTCTGTTCCGGTTCCACTTCAATATATTCGGCATTGTTCATCTGCTCGAACGCCAGTTCACGTACCCGGTACGAAAGCGTGGCGGAGAACAGCATGTTGAGGCGCTGGTTTGCAGGCGGCATACGGCGGAACAGCCAGCGGATATCTTTAATAAAGCCCAGATCGTACATGCGATCGGCTTCGTCCAGTACCACTACCTGAATGGCACCGAGGTTAATGTGGTTCTGCTTGGCGTAGTCAATTAAACGACCCGTGGTGCCAATCAGAATGTCAACGCCGCTTTCCAGCACTTTCAGCTGTTTGTCGTAGCCATCACCACCGTAAGCCAGGCCCAGCTTCAGGCCGGTAGCTTCCGCCAGCGGTTCCGCGTCGGCGTGGATCTGCACGGCAAGTTCACGCGTCGGTGCCATAATTAAGGCACGCGGTTGATTCACCTTGCGATCGGCAATCGCAGGATGAGAGAGAAGATAATGAAACGTTGACGTAAGAAACGCCATCGTTTTCCCGGTACCGGTTTGCGCCTGCCCGGCTACGTCACGACCTGCCAGCGTCAGCGGAAGGGCCAGTGCCTGAATGGGCGTACAGTTATGAAACCCTTTTTTTTCAAGGGCTTCTACAACCTTCGGATGCAGGGCGAAGTCGGAAAACTTCTGTTCTGTTAAATGTGTTTTGCTCATAGTGTGGTAGAATATCAGCTTACTATTGCTTTACGAAAGCGTATCCGGTGAAATAAAGTCAACCTTTAGTTGGTTAATGTTACACCAACAACGAAACCAACACGCCAGGCTTATTCCTGTGGAGTTATATATGAGCGATAAAATTATTCACCTGACTGACGACAGTTTTGACACGGATGTACTCAAAGCGGACGGGGCGATCCTCGTCGATTTCTGGGCAGAGTGGTGCGGTCCGTGCAAAATGATCGCCCCGATTCTGGATGAAATCGCTGACGAATATCAGGGCAAACTGACCGTTGCAAAACTGAACATCGATCAAAACCCTGGTACTGCGCCGAAATATGGCATCCGCGGTATCCCGACTCTGCTGCTGTTCAAAAACGGTGAAGTGGCGGCAACCAAAGTGGGCGCACTGTCTAAAGGTCAGTTGAAAGAGTTCCTCGACGCTAACCTGGCGTAAGGGAATTTCATGTTCGGGTGCCCCGTCGCTAAAAACTGGACGCCCGGCGTGAGTCATGCTAACTTAGTGTTGACTTCGTATTAAACATACCTTATTAAGTTTGAATCTTGTAATTTCCAACGCTTCCCGTTTTATCTTAAATGCGAAGTGAACAGATTTCTGGCTCGTCACTCAATCCGTCTTGTCGTTTCAGTTCTGCGTACTCTCCTGTGACCAGGCAGCGAAAAGACATGAGTCGATGACCGTAAACAGGCATGGATGATCCTGCCATACCATTCACAACATTAAGTTCGAGATTTACCCCAAGTTTAAGAACTCACACCACTATGAATCTTACCGAATTAAAGAATACGCCGGTTTCTGAGCTGATCACTCTCGGCGAAAATATGGGGCTGGAAAACCTGGCTCGTATGCGTAAGCAGGACATTATTTTTGCCATCCTGAAGCAGCACGCAAAGAGTGGCGAAGATATCTTTGGTGATGGCGTACTGGAGATATTGCAGGATGGATTTGGTTTCCTCCGTTCCGCAGACAGCTCCTACCTCGCCGGTCCTGATGACATCTACGTTTCCCCTAGCCAAATCCGCCGTTTCAACCTCCGCACTGGTGATACCATCTCTGGTAAGATTCGCCCGCCGAAAGAAGGTGAACGCTATTTTGCGCTGCTGAAAGTTAACGAAGTTAACTTCGACAAACCTGAAAACGCCCGCAACAAAATCCTCTTTGAGAACTTAACCCCGCTGCACGCAAACTCTCGTCTGCGTATGGAACGTGGTAACGGTTCTACTGAAGATTTAACTGCTCGCGTACTGGATCTGGCATCACCTATCGGTCGTGGTCAGCGTGGTCTGATTGTGGCACCGCCGAAAGCCGGTAAAACTATGCTGCTGCAGAACATTGCTCAGAGCATTGCTTACAACCACCCGGATTGTGTGCTGATGGTTCTGCTGATCGACGAACGTCCGGAAGAAGTAACCGAGATGCAGCGTCTGGTAAAAGGTGAAGTTGTTGCTTCTACCTTTGACGAACCCGCATCTCGCCACGTTCAGGTTGCGGAAATGGTGATCGAGAAGGCCAAACGCCTGGTTGAGCACAAGAAAGACGTTATCATTCTGCTCGACTCCATCACTCGTCTGGCGCGCGCTTACAACACTGTTGTTCCGGCGTCAGGTAAAGTGTTGACCGGTGGTGTGGACGCCAATGCCCTTCATCGTCCGAAACGCTTCTTCGGTGCGGCGCGTAACGTGGAAGAGGGCGGCAGCCTGACCATTATCGCGACGGCGCTTATCGATACCGGTTCTAAAATGGACGAAGTTATTTACGAAGAGTTTAAAGGTACAGGCAACATGGAACTGCACCTCTCTCGTAAGATCGCTGAAAAACGCGTCTTCCCGGCTATCGACTACAACCGTTCCGGTACCCGTAAAGAAGAGCTGCTCACGACTCAGGAAGAACTGCAGAAAATGTGGATCCTGCGCAAAATCATTCACCCGATGGGCGAAATCGATGCAATGGAATTCCTCATTAATAAACTGGCCATGACTAAGACCAATGACGATTTCTTCGAAATGATGAAACGCTCATAAATTTGTCTTATGCCAAAAACGCCACGTGTTTACGTGGCGTTTTGCTTTTATATCTGTAATCTTAATGCCGCGCTGGCGATGTTAGGAAAATTCCTGGAATTTGCTGGCATGTTATGCAATTTGCATATCAAATGGTTAATTTTTGCACAGGACTGGTGGGTTCGGAACGGACTTTCCCTTCTGAATAAAGGTCTTCGTGGTTATACTTCTGCTAATAATTTTCTCTGAGAGCATGCATTGTGAATTTACTGACAGTGAGTACTGATCTCATCAGTATTTTTTTATTCACGACACTGTTTCTGTTTTTTGCCCGTAAAGTGGCAAAAAAAGTCGGTTTAGTGGATAAACCAAACTTCCGCAAACGTCACCAGGGATTGATACCTCTCGTTGGGGGGATTTCGGTTTACGCAGGGATTTGCTTCACGTTCGGAATTGTCGATTACTATATTCCGCATGCATCTCTCTATCTCGCTTGTGCCGGTGTGCTTGTTTTCATTGGCGCGCTGGATGACCGTTTTGATATCAGCGTAAAAATCCGTGCCACCATACAGGCCGCTGTTGGCATTGTTATGATGGTGTTCGGCAAACTTTATCTCAGTAGCCTGGGTTATATCTTTGGCTCCTGGGAGATGGTGCTCGGACCGTTTGGTTACTTCCTGACGCTATTTGCCGTCTGGGCGGCCATTAATGCGTTCAACATGGTTGATGGCATTGATGGCTTGCTGGGCGGGTTGTCCTGCGTCTCGTTTGCAGCAATCGGTATGATTTTGTGGTTCGACGGGCAAACCAGCCTCGCAATCTGGTGCTTTGCGATGATCGCCGCCATCCTGCCATACATCATGCTTAACCTTGGTATCCTGGGTCGCCGCTACAAAGTCTTTATGGGTGATGCGGGCAGTACGCTGATTGGTTTTACCGTTATCTGGATCCTGCTCGAAACGACCCAGGGCAAAACCCATCCCATCAGCCCGGTTACCGCTTTGTGGATAATCGCCATTCCGCTAATGGATATGGTGGCGATTATGTACCGTCGCCTGCGTAAAGGCATGAGCCCATTCTCTCCTGACCGTCAGCATATTCACCATTTGATCATGCGTGCCGGGTTTACTTCCCGTCAGGCGTTTGTGCTGATTACCCTTGCCGCAGCACTGCTCGCTTCCATTGGCGTGCTGGCAGAATATTCTCATTTTGTCCCGGAGTGGGTCATGCTGGTGCTCTTTTTGCTAGCATTCTTCCTCTATGGATATTGCATTAAGCGTGCCTGGAAAGTTGCTCGCTTTATTAAGCGCGTAAAACGCAGACTGCGTAGAAATCGTGGTGGCAGCCCCAATTTAACCAAATAAATGAGGATGTGATGACACAACCAATGCCTGGGAAACCGGCCGAAGACGCTGAAAATGAACTGGATATTCGTGGGTTGTTTCGTACCTTGTGGGCTGGGAAGCTATGGATTATTGGCATGGGGCTGGCGTTTGCGTTAATCGCGCTGGCGTATACTTTTTTTGCTCGTCAGGAGTGGAGCTCGACGGCGATTACCGATCGTCCAACGGTGAATATGCTGGGGGGATATTACTCGCAGCAGCAATTTTTGCGTAACCTGGATGTCCGTTCAAACATGGCTTCTGCCGATCAACCATCGGTCATGGACGAAGCCTATAAAGAGTTTGTTATGCAACTGGCCTCGTGGGATACCCGCAGAGAGTTCTGGCTGCAAACCGACTATTACAAACAGCGGATGGTGGGCAACAGCAAAGCCGATGCGGCGTTGCTGGATGAAATGATTAACAACATCCAGTTTATCCCCGGAGACTTTACCCGCGCGGTCAATGACAGCGTGAAGCTTATTGCCGAAACCGCGCCTGACGCTAATAACCTGTTACGTCAGTATGTTGCTTTTGCCAGCCAGCGTGCAGCCAGCCATCTGAATGATGAGCTGAAAGGCGCATGGGCGGCACGCACCATCCAGATGAAAGCTCAGGTGAAGCGTCAGGAAGAGGTGGCGAAAGCCATCTACGACCGCCGGATGAACAGCATTGAGCAGGCGCTGAAAATTGCTGAGCAGCATAATATTTCGCGCAGTGCGACAGATGTGCCTGCCGAGGAATTACCTGATTCAGAAATGTTCCTGCTTGGGCGTCCAATGCTCCAGGCTCGACTGGAAAATTTACAGGCCGTCGGTCCGGCCTTTGATCTCGACTATGATCAGAATCGGGCCATGTTAAACACCCTGAATGTTGGTCCAACCCTGGATCCGCGTTTTCAGACCTATCGCTATTTGCGTACGCCGGAAGAACCGGTAAAACGCGATAGCCCACGTCGTGCCTTCCTGATGATTATGTGGGGCATTGTCGGGGGGCTGATCGGGGCTGGTGTCGCATTAACCCGCCGTTGCTCGAAATAGCAACACTGCTGCGGCGAGCGCAAAGGCGCTCGCCGCTTATTCGAAGAGAATCGATGTGAAAGTACTGACTGTATTTGGTACGCGCCCGGAAGCCATCAAGATGGCTCCGTTGGTGCATGCGTTGGCAAAAGATCCTTTTTTTGAGGCTAAAGTTTGCGTCACTGCGCAGCATCGGGAGATGCTCGATCAGGTGCTGAAACTCTTTTCCATTGTACCTGACTACGATCTCAACATAATGCAGCCAGGACAGGGCCTGACAGAGATAACCTGTCGGATTCTGGAAGGGCTAAAACCTATTCTTGCCGAGTTCAAACCAGACGTCGTGCTGGTTCACGGCGACACAACAACGACGCTGGCAACCAGCCTGGCGGCGTTTTATCAGCGTATTCCTGTTGGTCACGTTGAGGCTGGTTTACGCACGGGCGATCTCTATTCGCCGTGGCCGGAAGAGGCTAACCGTACATTGACCGGGCATCTGGCGATGTATCACTTCTCTCCAACCGAAACTTCCCGGCAAAACTTGCTGCGTGAAAACGTTGCGGATAGCCGAATCTTCATTACTGGTAATACAGTCATTGATGCACTGTTATGGGTGCGTGATCAGGTGATGAGCAGCGACACGCTGCGTTCAGAACTGGCGGCAAATTACCCGTTTATCGACCCCGATAAAAAGATGATTCTGGTGACCGGTCACAGGCGTGAAAGTTTCGGTCGTGGCTTTGAAGAAATCTGCCACGCGCTGGCAGACATCGCCACCACGCACCAGGACATCCAGATTGTCTATCCGGTGCATCTCAACCCGAACGTCAGAGAGCCGGTCAATCGCATTCTGGGGCATGTGAAAAATGTCATTCTGATCGATCCCCAGGAGTATTTACCGTTTGTCTGGCTGATGAACCACGCCTGGCTGATTTTGACCGACTCAGGCGGCATTCAGGAAGAAGCGCCTTCGCTGGGGAAACCGGTGCTGGTGATGCGCGATACCACTGAGCGTCCGGAAGCGGTGACGGCGGGTACGGTGCGTCTGGTAGGCACGGATAAGCAGCGAATTGTCGAGGAAGTGACGCGTCTTTTAAAAGACGAAAACGAATATCAAGCTATGAGCCGCGCCCATAATCCGTATGGTGATGGTCAGGCATGCTCTCGCATTCTGGAAGCGTTAAAAAATAATCGGATATCACTATGAGTTTTGCGACCATTTCTGTTATCGGACTGGGTTACATCGGGCTGCCTACAGCAGCTGCGTTTGCCTCACGGCAAAAACAGGTGATTGGTGTCGATATCAACCAACACGCGGTTGATACCATCAATCGTGGCGAAATCCATATCGTCGAGCCTGATTTGGCGAGCGTAGTAAAAACTGCCGTAGAAGGCGGTTTTTTACGAGCGAGCACGACGCCAGTTGAAGCGGATGCCTGGCTGATTGCTGTACCCACGCCGTTTAAAGGCGATCATGAGCCAGATATGACCTACGTTGAATCGGCTGCTCGCTCCATTGCGCCAGTGCTGAAAAAAGGCGCGCTGGTGATCCTTGAATCCACCTCGCCGGTGGGGTCAACCGAGAAGATGGCAGAATGGTTAGCAGAGATGCGTCCGGATCTCACTTTCCCACAGCAGGTGGGCGAGCAGGCGGACGTTAACATTGCTTACTGCCCGGAACGCGTGTTACCGGGCCAGGTTATGGTCGAGCTGATTAAAAACGATCGCGTGATTGGTGGTATGACGCCGGTTTGTTCGACCCGCGCCAGCGAACTGTACAAAATTTTCCTCGAAGGTGAGTGTGTCGTCACTAACTCGCGGACGGCGGAAATGTGTAAGCTCACCGAAAACAGCTTCCGCGATGTGAATATCGCTTTTGCTAATGAATTGTCGCTGATTTGTGCCGATCAGGGGATTAACGTCTGGGAACTGATTCGCCTGGCGAATCGTCACCCTCGCGTTAATATTCTTCAGCCTGGCCCTGGCGTGGGCGGTCACTGCATTGCTGTTGATCCGTGGTTTATCGTGGCACAGAACCCCCAGCAGGCGCGGCTTATCCGTACCGCGCGCGAAGTTAACGATCACAAACCGTTCTGGGTTATCGATCAGGTGAAAGCGGCGGTTGCCGACTGCCTTGCTGCTACCGATAAACGCGCCAGTGAACTGAAAATCGCCTGCTTTGGTCTGGCGTTTAAACCGAATATTGATGACCTGCGCGAAAGCCCGGCGATGGAAATCGCTGAACTGATCGCCCAGTGGCACAGCGGCGAAACGCTGGTTGTTGAGCCTAACATCCACCAGTTGCCGAAAAAACTGACCGGGCTTTGTACTCTGGCGCAGCTTGACGAGGCGCTGGCAACGGCAGACGTGCTGGTGATGCTGGTCGATCATAGTCAGTTCAAAGTTATCAATGGCGACAATGTCCATCAGCAGTATGTCGTCGATGCCAAAGGAGTCTGGCGCTGATGAGAAAAATTCTGATAACAGGTGGTGCCGGGTTTATTGGCTCGGCGCTGGTGCGTTATATCATCAACGAAACGAGCGATGCGGTGGTAGTGGTCGATAAGCTGACCTACGCCGGAAACCTGATGTCGCTGGCACCGGTCGCGCAAAGCGAGCACTTTGCCTTTGAGAAAGTTGATATCTGCGATCGGGCAGAACTGGCACGCGTATTCACTGAGCATCAGCCAGACTGTGTCATGCATCTGGCAGCCGAAAGCCATGTTGACCGTTCTATTGACGGCCCGGCAGCGTTTATTGAAACCAACATTGTCGGGACTTATACATTGCTTGAAGCGGCGCGGGCTTACTGGAATACGCTGACGGAAGATAAAAAATCAGCGTTCCGTTTTCATCATATCTCCACCGACGAAGTATATGGTGACCTGCACTCGACGGATGATTTCTTCACCGAAACCACGCCGTATGCGCCGAGCAGCCCTTATTCCGCGTCAAAAGCCAGCAGCGACCATCTGGTGCGCGCCTGGCTGCGGACCTACGGTCTGCCGACGCTGATCACCAACTGCTCGAATAACTACGGTCCTTACCACTTTCCGGAAAAACTGATCCCGCTGATGATCCTCAACGCGCTGGCGGGTAAACCGCTGCCGGTATATGGCAACGGGCAGCAAATCCGTGACTGGCTGTATGTGGAAGATCACGCCCGCGCGCTGTATTGCGTGGCGACCACCGGGAAAGTCGGTGAAACCTATAATATTGGTGGTCACAACGAGCGTAAGAATCTCGATGTTGTGGAAACCATTTGCGAGCTGCTGGAAGAACTGGCTCCGAACAAGCCGCACGGCGTGGCGCACTATCGTGACTTGATCACCTTTGTCGCTGACCGTCCGGGGCATGATCTGCGTTATGCCATTGATGCTTCGAAAATTGCCCGTGAACTTGGTTGGCTGCCACAGGAAACCTTTGAAAGTGGAATGCGTAAAACGGTGCAGTGGTATCTGGCTAATGAAAGCTGGTGGAAGCAGGTGCAGGACGGCAGCTATCAGGGCGAGCGTTTAGGTCTGAAAGGCTAATTTTCAGCGGAGGCAAACATGAAAGGTATTATCCTGGCGGGCGGTTCCGGTACCCGATTGCATCCGATTACGCGCGGCGTATCGAAGCAACTGTTGCCGATTTACGATAAGCCAATGATTTACTATCCGCTGTCGGTGCTGATGCTGGCCGGTATCCGCGAAATTCTCATCATCACTACGCCGGAAGATAAAGGTTATTTCCAGCGCCTGCTGGGCGATGGTAGTGAGTTCGGTATCCAGCTGGAATACGCCGAACAGCCCAGCCCGGACGGTCTGGCGCAGGCCTTTATCATCGGTGAAACCTTCCTCAACGGTGAACCTTCTTGTCTGGTGCTGGGCGATAACATCTTCTTCGGTCAGGGCTTCAGTCCGAAGCTGCGTCATGTTGCGGCGCGCACGGAAGGGGCGACGGTATTTGGCTATCAGGTGATGGACCCGGAACGCTTTGGCGTGGTGGAGTTTGACGACAATTTCCGCGCTATCTCGCTGGAAGAAAAGCCAAAACAGCCGAAGTCAAACTGGGCGGTGACCGGGCTTTATTTCTACGACAGTAAAGTCGTGGAGTACGCAAAGCAGGTGAAGCCGTCGGAGCGTGGTGAACTGGAGATTACCTCCATCAACCAGATGTACCTCGAGGCGGGCAACCTGACCGTTGAACTGCTCGGGCGCGGATTTGCCTGGCTGGACACTGGCACTCACGACAGCCTGATTGAAGCCAGTACCTTTGTGCAGACAGTAGAAAAACGCCAGGGCTTTAAGATTGCCTGCCTGGAAGAGATCGCCTGGCGTAACGGCTGGCTCGATGACGAGGGTGTGAAGCGTGCTGCCAGTTCATTAGCGAAAACTGGCTACGGCCAATATCTGCTGGAGTTACTTCGTGCCCGTCCGCGCCAGTATTGAGCCACTAACCTGGGAAAACGCCTTCTTTGGTGTTAACAGCGCCATCGTGCGCATTACGTCTGAAGCACCGCTCCTGACGCCAGACGTGTTAGCGCCGTGGTCACGGGTGCAGGCCAAAATTGCGGCATCAAATACGGGTGAACTGGATGCCCTGCAACAGCTGGGATTCTCCCTGGTAGAAGGTGAAGTTGATTTGGCACTACCCGTGAACAATGTCAGTGATAGTGGTGCTGTAGTGGCACAAGAGACCGATATTCCCGCATTACGTCAGTTAGCCAGCGCCGCATTTGCGCAAAGCCGTTTTCGTGCGCCGTGGTATGCGCCTGACGCCAGCAGACGCTTTTATGCACAGTGGATTGAAAATGCCGTGCGCGGCACCTTTGATCATCAATGTCTGATTTTACGTGCGGCGTCCGGCGGTATTCGCGGTTATGTCTCTTTACGGGAACTCAATGCGACAGATGCGCGAATTGGCCTGCTGGCTGGACGCGGTGTAGGTGCTGAGCTGATGCAAACGGCGCTAAACTGGGCGTATGCTCGCGGTAAAACAACTTTGCGGGTGGCGACCCAAATGGGCAACACCGCCGCGCTTAAACGATACATACAAAGTGGTGCGAATGTAGAAAGCACCGCGTACTGGTTATACAGGTGATCACATGATTCCATTTAACGCACCGCCGGTGGTGGGAACCGAACTCGACTATATGCAGTCGGCAATGGGTAGCGGCAAACTGTGTGGCGATGGCGGTTTTACCCGTCGCTGCCAGCAGTGGCTGGAGCAACGTTTTGGTAGCGCCAAAGTGTTACTGACGCCGTCCTGCACCGCTTCGCTGGAGATGGCGGCGCTGCTGCTCGATATCCAGCCTGGCGATGAAGTGATCATGCCGAGCTACACCTTTGTCTCCACCGCCAATGCCTTTGTGCTGCGTGGCGCAAAAATCGTTTTTGTGGATGTTCGCCCGGACACCATGAACATCGACGAAACGCTGATTGAAGCGGCGATCACCGACAAAACGCGCGTTATCGTGCCGGTCCATTACGCGGGTGTGGCCTGCGAAATGGACACCATTATGGCGTTGGCGAAAAAGCATAATCTGTTTGTGGTAGAAGATGCCGCTCAGGGCGTGATGTCCACTTACAAAGGGCGTGCACTGGGAACCATTGGTCATATTGGCTGCTTTAGCTTCCATGAAACCAAAAACTATACGGCGGGTGGTGAAGGCGGCGCGACGCTGATTAACGATAAAGCGTTAATCGAACGAGCCGAGATCATCCGTGAAAAGGGCACTAACCGCAGCCAGTTCTTCCGTGGTCAGGTCGATAAATATACCTGGCGCGATATTGGCTCCAGCTATTTGATGTCCGATCTGCAAGCTGCGTACCTGTGGGCGCAACTGGAAGCAGCGGATCGTATCAACCAGCAACGTCTGGCGCTGTGGCAAAACTACTACGATGCGTTAGCGCCTCTGGCGAAAGCCGGGCGTATCGAGCTGCCGTCGATTCCCGATGGCTGCGTGCAGAACGCGCATATGTTCTACATTAAACTGCGGGATATTGATGACCGGAGCGCGTTGATTAACTTTCTGAAAGAAGCGGAAATCATGGCGGTGTTCCATTACATTCCGCTGCACGGTTGCCCTGCGGGGGAACGCTTTGGTGAGTTCCACGGTGAAGATCGCTACACCACCAAAGAGAGCGAGCGCCTGCTGCGCCTGCCGCTGTTCTACAACCTGTCGCCCGTCAATCAGCGTACGGTAATTGCGACTTTGTTGAACTACTTCTCCTGATATGTCGTTGGCAAAAGCGTCCTTGTGGACGGCGGCCAGTACACTGGTCAAGATTGGTGCCGGGTTACTGGTCGGTAAGTTGCTGGCTGTGTCATTTGGTCCGGCGGGGCTTGGGCTGGCGGCAAATTTCCGCCAGTTGATTACCGTGCTCGGCGTGCTTGCCGGAGCTGGCATCTTTAACGGTGTAACCAAATACGTTGCCCAGTACCATGATAATCCGCAACAGCTGCGCCGCGTGGTCGGCACTTCATCAGCGATGGTACTTGGTTTCTCTACGCTGATGGCGCTGGTTTTTGTGCTGGCAGCTGCGCCAATCAGCCAGGGATTGTTTGGTAATACCGACTATCAGGGGCTGGTGCGTTTAGTGGCGCTGGTGCAAATGGGGATCGCCTGGGGCAACCTGTTACTGGCGCTGATGAAAGGCTTTCGCGATGCCGCAGGTAATGCGTTATCGCTGATTGTCGGCAGCTTGATTGGCGTTCTCGCGTACTACGTCAGTTACCGTTTGGGCGGTTATGAAGGGGCGTTGCTGGGTCTGGCGCTGATTCCCGCGCTGGTGGTAATTCCTGCCGCCATCATGTTGATCAAACGTGGTGTCATCCCGTTAAGCTATCTGAAACCCAGCTGGGATAACGGTCTGGCAGGGCAGTTGAGCAAATTTACGCTCATGGCGTTGATTACGTCGGTGACCTTGCCTGTTGCTTACATCATGATGCGTAAACTGCTCGCGGCGCAGTATAGCTGGGATGAAGTGGGGATCTGGCAAGGGGTGAGCAGTATTTCCGATGCCTACCTGCAATTTATTACGGCATCGTTCAGCGTATATTTGCTGCCCACGTTGTCGCGGCTAACGGAAAAGCGCGATATCACCCGGGAAGTGGTTAAATCGCTGAAATTCGTCTTACCGGCAGTGGCGGCGGCGAGTTTTACCGTCTGGCTGCTGCGTGATTTTGCTATCTGGCTGCTGTTGTCGAATAAATTTACCGCTATGCGCGATCTCTTTGCCTGGCAGTTAGTGGGTGATGTGTTAAAAGTGGGCGCTTATGTCTTTGGTTATCTGGTGATCGCCAAAGCGTCATTGCGGTTTTATATTCTGGCGGAAATCAGCCAGTTCACTTTATTGATGGTATTTGCCCACTGGCTAATCCCTGCGCATGGTGCACTGGGCGCGGCGCAGGCATATATGGCAACTTATATCGTCTATTTTTCTCTTTGTTGTGGCGTGTTTTTACTCTGGCGTAGGCGGGCATGACTGTACTGATTCACGTACTGGGATCGGATATCCCTCACCATAACCGAACCGTTTTGCGGTTTTTCAATGACGCGCTGGCTGCGACGAGCGAGCACGCGCGCGAGTTTATGGTTGTTGGCAAGGACGACGGCTTAAGTGATAGCTGTCCGGCGCTTTCTGTGCAATTTTTCCCTGGGAAAAAATCGCTGGCGGAAGCGGTCATCGCGAAAGCAAAAGCTAACCGTCAGCAGCGATTTTTTTTCCACGGTCAGTTCAATCCCACACTGTGGCTGGCTCTGCTGAGTGGTGGCATTAAGCCCAGCCAGTTTTTCTGGCATATCTGGGGGGCAGACCTGTATGAGCTTTCCAGTGGCTTGAGATATAAGCTTTTTTACCCACTACGTCGCCTGGCGCAAAAGCGAGTCGGCTGTGTATTTGCCACCCGCGGCGATTTGAGCTTTTTTGCCAAAACGCACCCAAAGGTGCGGGGAGAACTGCTGTACTTCCCGACGCGGATGGACCCTTCTCTCAATACGATGGCGAACGATCGGCAACGTGAAGGAAAAATGACCATTCTGGTGGGGAACTCCGGCGACCTCAGCAATGAGCATGTCGCCGCTTTACGTGCCGTTCATCAGCAATTTGGCGATACGGTAAAAGTGGTGGTGCCGATGGGATATCCGCCTAATAACGAAGCGTACATTGAGGAAGTTCGTCAGGCGGGGCTGGAGTTATTCAGCGAAGAAAATCTGCAAATTTTGAGCGAAAAACTGGAATTTGACGCCTATCTGGCGCTACTTCGTCAGTGCGATCTTGGTTACTTTATTTTTGCTCGCCAGCAGGGCATTGGTACGCTGTGCTTACTGATTCAGGCGGGCATTCCTTGTGTGCTTAACCGGGAAAATCCGTTCTGGCAGGATATGACGGAACAGCATTTGCCAGTGCTGTTTACTACCGACGATCTCAACGAGGATATTGTGCGTGAAGCGCAGCGCCAGTTGGCGTCGGTGGATAAAAACACCATTGCCTTCTTTAGCCCTAACTATCTACAAGGCTGGCAGCGGGCGTTGGCGATTGCCGCCGGGGAGGGCGCATGAGTCTGCTGCAATTCAGTGGCCTGTTTGTGGTCTGGCTGCTCTGCACGCTGTTTATTGCCACGCTGACCTGGTTTGAGTTTCGCCGTGTGCGCTTTAACTTCAATGTCTTCTTTTCATTGCTGTTTTTGCTCACCTTTTTCTTCGGCTTCCCGCTGACCAGCGTGCTGGTATTTCGCTTTGATGTTGGTGTCGCGCCGCCAGAAATCTTGTTGCAGGCGTTGCTTTCTGCGGGCTGCTTCTACGCGGTTTACTATGTCACCTACAAAACCCGCCTACGCAAACGCGTTGCTGATGTACCGCGCCGTCCGCTGTTTACCATGAACCGCGTGGAGACCAATCTTACGTGGGTGATCCTGATGGGCATCGCGCTGGTAAGCGTCGGCATCTTCTTCATGCACAACGGCTTTTTGCTGTTCCGGCTTAACTCCTACAGTCAGATCTTCTCCAGTGAAGTCTCCGGCGTGGCGTTAAAACGCTTCTTTTACTTTTTCATCCCGGCGATGCTGGTGGTCTACTTTCTGCGCCAGGATAGCAAAGCGTGGCTGTTTTTCCTCGTCAGCACGGTCGCCTTTGGCTTGCTGACTTATATGATTGTCGGCGGCACTCGCGCCAATATCATCATCGCATTCGCTATCTTCCTGTTTATTGGCATTATTCGCGGCTGGATTTCGTTGTGGATGCTGGCGGCGGCGGGCGTGCTGGGGATTGTGGGCATGTTCTGGCTGGCGCTAAAACGCTATGGAATGAATGTGAGCGGCGATGAAGCGTTCTATACGTTTCTCTATCTCACTCGCGACACCTTCTCGCCATGGGAGAATCTGGCGTTGCTGTTGCAGAACTACGACAACATCGACTTCCAGGGCCTGGCTCCAATTGTCCGCGATTTCTATGTCTTTATCCCTTCCTGGCTGTGGCCGGGTCGCCCGAGTATGGTGCTGAACTCAGCCAACTACTTTACCTGGGAAGTGCTGAATAACCACTCCGGACTGGCGATCTCGCCTACGCTTATAGGCTCACTGGTGGTGATGGGCGGCGCGTTGTTCATCCCACTCGGGGCGATTGTGGTTGGACTGATCATCAAATGGTTCGACTGGCTGTATGAGCTGGGCAACCGCGAGACTAATCGCTATAAGGCTGCGATATTGCACAGTTTCTGCTTTGGGGCGATCTTCAATATGATCGTGCTGGCACGTGAAGGGCTGGATTCGTTTGTCTCACGCGTAGTCTTTTTTATCGTGGTCTTCGGCGCATGTCTGATGATCGCAAAACTGTTGTACTGGCTTTTTGAAAGCGCCGGACTCATTCATAAACGTACAAAATCATCGCTCCGGACGCAGGTTGAAGGATAACAATGAATAACAACACCATGGCACCGACCTATACGCTGCGTGGCTTACAGTTGATTGGTTGGCGTGATATGCAGCACGCCCTCGATTATCTGTTTGCTGACGGGCATCTTAAGCAGGGAACGCTGGTTGCCATTAATGCCGAAAAAATGCTGACCATTGAAGATAATGCTGAGGTCAGGGAGCTAATTAACGCTGCCGAATTTAAATATGCGGATGGCATCAGCGTTGTACGTTCAGTACGTAAAAAGTACCCGCAGGCGCAGGTTTCCCGCGTTGCCGGTGCTGATCTCTGGGAAGAGCTGATGGCGCGCGCAGGCAAAGAAGGGACGCCGGTATTTCTTGTGGGCGGTAAACCTGAAGTGCTGGCGCAAACTGAAGCTAAACTGCGCAACCAGTGGAATGTGAATATCGTTGGCAGTCAGGATGGTTATTTTAAACCCGAGCAGCGTCAGGCGCTGTTTGAACGCATTCATGCCAGCGGAGCGCAAATCGTCACCGTTGCGATGGGATCGCCAAAGCAGGAGATCTTCATGCGCGACTGCCGTCTGGTGCATCCAGATGCGCTGTATATGGGCGTTGGCGGGACTTACGATGTTTTCACCGGTCACGTAAAACGCGCACCGAAAATCTGGCAAACGCTGGGACTGGAGTGGCTCTACCGCCTGCTTTCGCAGCCGAGCCGCATTAAGCGTCAGCTTCGTTTGCTGCGTTATTTACGCTGGCACTACACCGGCAACCTCTGATTTTCCTCTCTTTGTAAAGCGACGGAGTGGTCACTCCGTCGCCTGTCTGCTTTTTTATTACACAAAGCATTCAAATTTTTAATGCTTTATTTGCCATTTCTCCTGAATTACGAAAACATTCGCAACACTCGATGTACCCATAACGATAACCGGTAACACCGGAAAGCATGCAAACACAACACGAGGATTTATGGCAGATAACAAACCAGAGCTACAGCGTGGGCTGGAAGCTCGACATATCGAACTCATCGCCCTGGGGGGCACCATTGGCGTCGGCCTGTTTATGGGGGCCGCCAGTACCTTGAAATGGGCCGGGCCATCCGTATTGTTGGCCTATATCATCGCCGGGCTATTCGTCTTTTTCATCATGCGTTCAATGGGCGAAATGTTGTTCCTCGAACCGGTTACCGGTTCGTTCGCCGTTTATGCGCATCGTTATATGAGCCCGTTCTTTGGTTATCTCACCGCCTGGTCTTACTGGTTTATGTGGATGGCCGTGGGGATCTCAGAAATCACCGCCATTGGCGTTTATGTCCAGTTCTGGTTCCCGGAGATGGCGCAGTGGATACCCGCATTGATCGCAGTGGCGCTGGTGGCGTTGGCGAATCTGGCGGCGGTGCGGTTGTACGGCGAAATCGAGTTCTGGTTCGCGATGATCAAAGTCACCACGATTATCGTGATGATTGTCATTGGCCTGGGCGTGATTTTCTTTGGCTTTGGCAATGGCGGGCAGTCGATTGGTTTTAGCAATCTCACAGAGCATGGCGGTTTCTTTGCGGGTGGCTGGAAAGGGTTCCTGACCGCGCTGTGTATTGTGGTGGCGTCCTACCAGGGCGTGGAGCTGATTGGCATTACTGCCGGTGAAGCGAAGAATCCGCAGGTGACGCTGCGCAGTGCCGTAGGCAAAGTGCTGTGGCGGATCCTGATTTTCTACGTAGGCGCGATTTTCGTTATCGTCACCATCTTCCCGTGGAATGAAATTGGCAGCAACGGCAGCCCGTTCGTACTGACTTTTGCCAAAATCGGTATTACCGCAGCGGCGGGCATTATCAACTTTGTGGTGCTGACGGCTGCGCTCTCTGGCTGTAACAGCGGCATGTACAGTTGCGGACGTATGCTCTACGCACTGGCGAAAAACCGTCAGTTACCGGCGGCGATGGCGAAAGTTTCCCGTCACGGCGTACCAGTTGCGGGTGTGGCAGTATCTATTGCTATTCTGCTAATTGGCTCATGCCTGAACTACATCATTCCCAATCCGCAGCGTGTGTTTGTCTACGTCTACAGTGCCAGCGTGCTTCCGGGGATGGTGCCATGGTTTGTGATATTGATAAGCCAGCTGCGTTTTCGGCGTGCACATAAAGCGGCGATTGCCAGCCATCCGTTCCGCTCAATCCTGTTCCCGTGGGCCAACTACGTAACAATGGCATTCCTGATTTGCGTTTTGATCGGCATGTACTTTAATGAAGATACGCGTATGTCGCTGTTTGTTGGCATCATCTTTATGCTGGCGGTGACGGCGATTTATAAAGTTTTTGGCCTTAATCGCCACGGGAAAGCGCATAAACTGGAGGAATAAGCAGCAAAACGCACAAACCGTAACCAAACGCGCAATTTATTTAAAAAGGGACTAGACAGAGGGGTGGGAAGTCCGTATTATCCACCCCCGCAACGGCGCTAAGCGCCCGTAGCTCAGCTGGATAGAGCGCTGCCCTCCGGAGGCAGAGGTCTCAGGTTCGAATCCTGTCGGGCGCGCCATTTAGTCCCGGCGCTTGAGCTGCGGTGGTAGTAATACCGCGTAACAAGATTTGTAGTGGTGGCTATAGCTCAGTTGGTAGAGCCCTGGATTGTGATTCCAGTTGTCGTGGGTTCGAATCCCATTAGCCACCCCATTATTAGAAGTTGTGACAATGCGAAGGTGGCGGAATTGGTAGACGCGCTAGCTTCAGGTGTTAGTGTCTTTACGGACGTGGGGGTTCAAGTCCCCCCCCTCGCACCACGACTTTAAAGAATTGAACTAAAAATTCAAAAAGCAGTATTTCGGCGAGTAGCGCAGCTTGGTAGCGCAACTGGTTTGGGACCAGTGGGTCGGAGGTTCGAATCCTCTCTCGCCGACCAATTTTGAACCCCGCTTCGGCGGGGTTTTTTGTTTTCTGTGCATTTCGTCACCCTCCCTTCGCAATAAACGCCCGTAATAACTCATTGCCCCACGGTATGATTTCGCCCTTAACGTATTGAAGGATGACTTCAGGCAAGGAGTGACCATGCTGCAACAGGTTCCAACGCGTGCTTTTCATGTGATGGCGAAACCGAGTGGTTCCGATTGTAATCTGAACTGTGACTACTGTTTTTATCTCGAAAAACAATCCCTTTACCGCGAAAAGCCAGTCACGCATATGGACGATGACACGCTGGAAGCGTATGTCCGTCACTATATCGCTGCCAGCGAACCGCAAAACGAAGTGGCTTTTACCTGGCAGGGCGGCGAACCAACGTTACTCGGGCTGGAGTTTTACCGCCGTGCCGTAAAGTTACAGGCGAAATACGGTGCTGGCAGGAAGATAAGTAACAGCTTCCAGACTAACGGCGTGCTGCTCGATGATAAATGGTGTGCATTTCTGGCAGAAAATCATTTTCTTGTTGGGTTATCGCTGGACGGTCCGGCTGAGATCCACAATCAATATCGCGTGACCAAAGGTGGCAGACCAACGCATAAGCTGGTGATGCGTGCCCTGACGCTGCTGCAAAAACATCATGTCGACTATAACGTGCTGGTCTGCGTCAACCGCACCAGCGCGCAGCAACCGTTGCAGGTTTATGATTTTTTGTGCGATGCGGGAGTCGAATTCATCCAGTTTATTCCGGTGGTCGAGCGCCTGGCTGATGAAACAGCTGCCAGCGATGGACTGAAACTACATGCGCCTGGTGATATTCAGGGGGAACTGAAGGAATGGTCGGTGCGCCCCGATGAATTTGGTGAATTTCTGGTGGCGATATTCGACCACTGGATCAAACGCGACGTCGGCAAGATTTTCGTGATGAATATCGAATGGGCGTTTGCCAATTTTGTCGGTGCGCCGGGTGCGGTTTGCCATCATCAGCCAACCTGTGGGCGCTCGGTGATTGTTGAGCACAACGGCGACGTTTACGCCTGCGATCACTATGTTTATCCGCAATATCGGCTGGGGAATATGCATCAGCAAACAATTGCAGAAATGATCGATTCCCCGCAACAGCAGGTGTTTGGTGAAGATAAATTTAAGCAATTACCGGCGCAGTGTCGCAGTTGTAACGTGTTAAAAGCGTGCTGGGGAGGCTGCCCGAAACACCGCTTCATGCTCGATGCCAGCGGCAAACCGGGGCTGAATTATTTGTGTGCCGGGTATCAGCGTTATTTCCGCCATCTACCGCCATATCTTAAAGCAATGGCTGATTTGCTGGCGCACGGTCGCCCGGCCAGTGACATTATGCAGGCACATTTGCTGGTGGTGAATAAGTAAAAAAGCGGCCATTTTGTGGCCGCCTGCGGTTGATTGCCGGATGCGGCGTAAACGCCTTATCCGGCCTACATGATCGTGCAAATTCAATAAATTGCAGCGTTCTGTGGATACTGGTTTGGGTGATCGTATCCGGCAAAGCCTTTGCGTGCGGTGGCAGTTGACGGGGTATCTGCTGCGCTGGCCATGAGAGGAAGAGCGGCGGCGACAGCAACAACAAGAAGTTTGGGTGAAAACGAAAATTCCATGCAAAATGCTCCGGTTTCATGTCATCAAAATGATGACGTAATTAAGCATTGATAATTGAGATCCCTCTCCCTGACAGGATGATTAC
>NZ_SJWV01000289.1:0-3314 GCF_004352695.1 Escherichia sp. KCJ4928 | reverse complement strand
GGCGGCCTTAGCGCGGTGGTCCCACCTGACCCCATGCCGAACTCAGAAGTGAAACGCCGTAGCGCCGATGGTAGTGTGGGGTCTCCCCATGCGAGAGTAGGGAACTGCCAGGCATCAAATTAAGCAGAAGGCCATCCGTCAGGATGGCCTTTTTGCATTGGCGCAGAAAAAAATGCCGGATGCGACGCTGGCGCGTCTTATCCAGCCTACTCTTGCTTATCCGTTCTGCTTTTGCATCCACTCCACCACAAAATCAGCCAGCCCCTCAACATCATTAATATCCAGTAATGCGACATCAAGATTAAGCGGCACATCACTGGCTACAGCAATAACATGCCTGTCTATCACTAATTCTTCAGGTCGATGTCCGGCTCCATCGCGAAACAGCACAATCTTTGCGATCTCTTCATGCTTAAACCCTTCGACCAGAATCAAATCCAGCTTTGAGGTATCCATTCGACTTGCGAGAAACTGTAGATCCAGCTCTTCTTCGTCTGGTGTTTCCGTCATCAAGGCCCATCGTTGCTGGCTGGCAACGATGGTTTGTGCCGCGCCAGCCTTGCGCAGCTCATAGCTATCTTTGCCTGGCTTATCAACATCCATATCATGGTGCGTATGCTTAATCAGCCCTGGACGGATCCCTCTGGCGCATAATGCCGGGATCAGTTGTTTCAAAAGCGTAGTTTTTCCGGTACCACTCCACGCGGCAAAGGCGAGTAACGGTATCATCGTTTTTCCTGCCATCGGGCAAGCTCCTCTGGCGTATTCACGTTAATAAATGCATCTTTATTATCGCTGAAATCAACCGCATGACCGCCAGCCAGACGCATAAATGCCATTACCCGGCGTTCTCCTGCTTGCAGATATTCCAGTAATAAAGGCTCAATTGCGCGGTTTACCAGAGCAATAGTCGGGTGATCGCGTTCACCGTCGTGGACCCACACGACAGGCGCATCTTTGCGCTGATGATTAAGCCGGGCTGCTAAATCCTCGGGAATATAAGGAGTATCGCACGGACAAAACAAAAACCACTCGCCTGCTTCCTGCTGCATTACTGAAAGCATTCCTGCCAGAGGGCCTGGGTAATCCGCCAGTGAATCTTCAATCACTTTCAGAGCGCTTGCCTGATAGATTTCCTGATGGCGATTGGCATTAACCACGACGTGAGAGAGCTGCGTCATAAGCGCGTCAGCGACATGTTGCCATAATGGTTTGCCGTTTAATTCAAGCAATCCTTTATCTACGCCGCCCATTCGTCTGGCTTTACCGCCTGCCAGCACAACGCCTGTTATCGTCGTCATCAGATTCACCGATATCGCCTCTTTTATTGTGGGATTGACCCTGCTAACGTGTCTGTCTCAAGAGTAAGGAGCATTACTATGAAATGTAAACGTCTGAATGAAGTTATTGAACTCCTCCAGCCAGCCTGGCAAAAAGAGCCAGACCTTAACCTGTTGCAATTTTTGCAGAAACTGGCGAAAGAGTCAGGTTTTGACGGCGAACTGGCGGATTTGACGGATGACATTCTGATCTATCACCTGAAAATGCGTGATTCCGCGAAAGATGCGGTGATCCCGGGTTTGCAGAAAGATTATGAAGAAGACTTCAAAACGGCGCTGTTACGCGCTCGTGGCGTAATTAAAGAGTAAAAGCTTGTAAGCGGTGCCACCAAAATCATCGTGAAATGATATCCTTCATCATTCGTAATGTTTTCCGGATGATGGGATGAACAACAGCGCTTTTACTTTCCAGACACTACACCCGGATACCATCATGGATGCTCTATTTGAGCAAGGGATCCGGGTGGATTCCGGTCTTACCCCGCTTAACAGCTATGAAAACCGTGTCTATCAATTTCAGGACGAAGATCGTCGACGTTTTGTCGTCAAATTTTATCGCCCTGAACGTTGGACAGCCGATCAAATCCTCGAAGAACATCAATTTGCGTTGCAGTTGGTAAATGATGAAGTTCCGGTCGCAGCACCTGTGGCCTTTAACGGTCAGACTTTATTGAATCATCAGGGATTTTATTTCGCTGTTTTTCCAAGCGTCGGTGGTCGCCAGTTCGAAGCTGATAATATCGATCAGATGGAAGCGGTTGGGCGTTATTTAGGGCGTATGCACCAGACGGGGCGCAAACAGCTTTTTATCCATCGCCCGACCATCGGTCTGAATGAATATCTCATTGAGCCACGCAAGCTGTTTGAGGACGCTACACTGATACCTTCCGGGTTGAAAGCGGCATTCCTGAAAGCGACAGATGAGCTGATCGCCGCCGTTACAGCGCACTGGCGGGAAGATTTCACCGTTCTGCGGCTACATGGAGACTGCCACGCCGGGAATATTCTCTGGCGCGATGGTCCAATGTTTGTTGATCTGGATGATGCACGTAATGGTCCAGCTATTCAGGATTTGTGGATGTTGCTCAATGGCGATAAAGCCGAGCAGCGGATGCAACTGGAAACTATTATTGAAGCTTATGAAGAATTTAGCGAGTTCGACACCGCTGAAATCGGACTGATTGAACCTTTACGCGCCATGCGTTTGGTTTATTATCTTGCCTGGCTAATGCGGCGTTGGGCTGATCCCGCGTTCCCGAAAAATTTCCCGTGGTTAACCGGGGAAGATTACTGGCTGCGACAAACGGCGACTTTTATAGAACAGGCAAAAGTTCTACAAGAACCCCCTTTACAATTAACACCTATGTATTAATCGGAGAGAGTAGATCATGAAAAAGATTTGGCTGGCGCTGGCTGGTTTAGTTTTAGCGTTTAGCGCATCGGCGGCGCAGTATGAAGATGGTAAACAGTACACTACCCTGGAAAAACCGGTAGCTGGCGCGCCGCAAGTGCTGGAGTTTTTCTCTTTCTTCTGTCCGCAC
This sequence comes from Escherichia sp. KCJ4928, assembly GCF_004352695.1. Classification (NCBI taxonomy): domain Bacteria; kingdom Pseudomonadati; phylum Pseudomonadota; class Gammaproteobacteria; order Enterobacterales; family Enterobacteriaceae; genus Escherichia; species Escherichia sp. KCJ4928. The sequence goes on along the minus strand of NZ_SJWV01000289.1, from coordinate 433 downwards.
TGCTATCAGTTTGAAGAAGTTCTGCATATTTCTGATAATGTGAAGAAAAAACTGCCGGAAGGCGTGAAGATGACTAAATACCACGTCAACTTCATGGGTGGTGACCTGGGCAAAGATCTGACTCAGGCATGGGCTGTGGCGATGGCGCTGGGCGTGGAAGACAAAGTGACTGTTCCGCTGTTTGAAGGCGTACAGAAAACCCAGACCATTCGTTCAGCATCTGATATCCGCGATGTATTTATCAACGCAGGTATTAAAGGTGAAGAGTACGACGCGGCGTGGAACAGCTTCGTGGTGAAATCTCTGGTCGCTCAGCAGGAAAAAGCTGCAGCTGACGTGCAATTGCGTGGTGTTCCGGCGATGTTTGTTAACGGTAAATATCAGCTGAATCCGCAGGGCATGGATACCAGCAATATGGATGTTTTTGTTCAGC
>NZ_SJWV01000288.1:0-3389 GCF_004352695.1 Escherichia sp. KCJ4928 | reverse complement strand
GGCTTTAATAATTTCAATAGAAATTGTTGTTTTTTAAAAAGAAAATAGTGAGTGAAAAAAATTCAATTTCAGTACGAATGTTGTTCCCTCCCTCGTAGTTCATCCTTTGTCCGCTGCATTTTTGCGAGCATCATTCCACCGCCAGAACAACTCAACTTCACTTGCACAAATAAACAGGAATCAGCCACTAAAATTCACGAATTAGCGGGCTACAGCAGCGATATCTTATGCACATAATGGTGACTCAAGGAGGGCTTATGTCACTGTCAATTGTTCATACCCGCGCAGCCCTGGGAGTAAATGCGCCCCCAATCACTGTTGAGGTACATATCAGTAAAGGTCTACCCGGTTTAACGATGGTGGGCTTACCAGAAACAACGGTAAAAGAAGCCCGCGATCGCGTGCGCAGCGCCATTATCAATAGCGGATATGAATATCCGGCCAAAAAAATCACCATCAACCTGGCTCCAGCCGATCTGCCAAAAGAAGGGGGACGATATGATTTACCTATCGCCATTGCGTTGCTGGCGGCCTCAGAACAGCTTACAGCCAATAGAATTAGTCGGAGAACTGGCGCTTACAGGCGCTCTGCGTGGCGTTCCCGGTGCAATCTCCAGTGCAACTGAAGCTATTAAGTCGGGCAGAAAAATTATCGTCGCGAAAGATAACGAAGATGAAGTGGGGCTAATTAACGGTGAAGGATGCCTGATAGCCGATCATCTGCAGGCTGTCTGTGCGTTTCTGGAAGGTAAGCACACTCTCGAACGCCCGAAACCAACTGATGCAGTATCCCGGGCGCTACAACATGATCTCAGTGATGTTGTCGGTCAGGAGCAAGGAAAGCGAGGACTGGAAATTACCGCCGCTGGTGGGCACAACCTTTTACTGATTGGACCGCCGGGAACAGGTAAAACAATGCTCGCCAGCCGTATTAATGGCCTGTTGCCAGATTTAAGCAATGAAGAGGCACTGGAGAGCGCTGCGATATTAAGTCTGGTAAATGCTGAATCAGTACAAAAACAATGGCGGCAGCGCCCGTTCCGCTCACCTCATCACAGTGCGTCGTTAACTGCGATGGTGGGCGGTGGTGCAATTCCAGGGCCAGGTGAAATTTCGCTGGCGCATAACGGCGTGCTTTTTCTTGATGAGTTACCTGAGTTTGAACGGCGTACACTGGATGCCTTGCGAGAGCCGATTGAATCCGGGCAGATCCATCTTTCACGCACACGAGCAAAAATAACCTATCCAGCCCGTTTCCAGCTTGTCGCGGCGATGAATCCCAGCCCTACCGGACATTATCAGGGAAACCATAACCGCTGCACGCCAGAACAGACATTACGTTATCTCAACCGGCTCTCGGGGCCCTTTCTCGACCGCTTCGATCTCTCACTGGAGATCCCATTACCACCCCCGGCATTTTGAGTAAAACGGTAGTGCCGGGAGAAAGCAGCACCACCGTTAAACAACGTGTAATGGCTGCCAGAGAGCGCCAATTTAAGCGGCAGAATAAGTTGAACGCCTGGCTGGATAGTCCGGAAATACGCCAATTCTGCAAGCTTGAGAACGAAGATGCGCAGTGGCTGGAAGAAACGCTGATCCATCTGGGGTTATCGATTCGTGCCTGGCAGCGGTTATTGAAAGTTGCACGAACCATTGCTGATATTGATCAGTCCGACATTATCACACGTCAGCATTTGCAGGAGGCAGTTAGCTATCGTGCCATTGACCGTTTGCTCATCCATCTGCAAAAACTACTGACATAAAAAAAGGGCATTTCGCCCTTTTTATTAATCGTCAGAATCGGTGTAGTCTTCAGCACCTTCAACCTGCGGTTTACCGCCGGAAAGGGTGTGAAAACGTTTTGGACGCTTGATACGCGTCATATACTTGGACCACACGCGTTCTGCTTCTGTCACTGGCTCACGTTCGCCACGGCATACTGCTACGAAGAGTTTCTCTTCCTCGGTAACCGGCTCGCGTTTGCCAAGATCCAACTCATTGAAGGCATAACCATGACGCTCAAGCAGTTGTGCCTCTTTGATGGTGAAATCACCATGACGAGAGAATCCACGTGGATAATGTTTATTGTCGAAATATCGATTAGTCGTCGTAAAGCTTTCCGCCATCCTGCACGCTCCTAATTCTTTGACCGAGCTAGTTATGGCGCGGAGTATTAGTTACGCTTGACAGAGTGTAAAACAAAACATTTAAATCATAACGACAAATAATTTTGCGGAGAGCACTGTGGATACGGAATTGTTAAAAACTTTCCTGGAAGTTAGCCGAACGCGTCACTTTGGTCGAGCGGCTGAATCGCTCTATCTGACCCAGTCAGCAGTGAGCTTTCGAATCAGACAACTGGAAAATCAACTGGGTGTGAACCTTTTCACCCGCCACAGAAACAATATCCGTTTAACCGCTGCCGGTGAAAAACTACTGCCTTATGCAGAAACGCTCATGAGCACCTGGCAGGCCGCCCGTAAGGAGGTGGCGCATACCTCACGACATAACGAGTTTTCTATCGGTGCCAGCGCCTCATTGTGGGAATGTATGCTTAATCAGTGGCTGGGACGTTTGTATCAAAATCAGGATGCCCATACAGGCTTACAGTTCGAAGCGCGAATTGCCCAACGGCAGTCTCTGGTAAAACAGCTGCATGAACGCCAGCTTGATCTTCTTATTACCACTGAAGCGCCCAAAATGGACGAATTTAGTAGTCAGTTGCTGGGGTATTTCACTTTAGCGCTTTATACCAGTGCCCCTTCTAAACTAAAGGGAGATCTTAACTATCTGCGACTGGAGTGGGGGCCAGATTTTCAACAGCATGAGGCAGGTTTGATCGGTGCTGACGAAGTGCCCATTCTGACAACCAGTTCTGCTGAACTGGCACAGCAACAGATTGCGATGCTTAATGGTTGCACCTGGCTACCCGTCAGCTGGGCGCGTAAAAAAGGCGGCCTGCATACCGTTGTCGATAGCACAACACTTTCACGGCCGCTTTATGCCATATGGCTGCAAAATAGCGATAAAAATACGTTGATTCGCGATCTATTGAAAATTAACGTGCTGGATGAAGTGTATTAATATGAATGGCTGGCAAGGATGCCGGTAGAAGGATTTACTTCAGAGAGGGTTATTTCAGATAAAAAAAATCCTTAGCTTTCGCTAAGGATGATTTCTGGCAGGGGCGGAGAGACTCGAACTCCCAACACCCGGTTTTGGAGACCGGTGCTCTACCAATTGAACTACGCCCCTAATTAGGGTGGCGGAACGGACGGGACTCGAACCCGCGACCCCCTGCGTGACAGGCAGGTATTCTAACCGACTGAACTACCGCTCCACCGAATTCTTTTACAACCACCGGTTTTATGACCGGCTTACTGCTTAAT
>NZ_SJWV01000287.1:0-3393 GCF_004352695.1 Escherichia sp. KCJ4928 | reverse complement strand
ACCCACGTAATATGGACACAGGCCTAAGCGAGGTTCTGGTTTTCAAATTGTTCCGGACTGAGGCCGCCACACCAACTGTGCCGCCGCCACCGATTGTAATCACATTCGATATAATTAAACACCGTTGGCGGCAGAAGATAGCTGGCTATCGTTATTCCCCCCAGGATCATTCTCTGCCACGGCGGGAACTCCGGCTGGATATCCAGATAGGTCACCTGCTCACCGCCAATAAAGACGTCCGGCGAACCTCCCACGATTGCTGCGCTGCACTCCAGTTTGTCGCCCTGGCGTGCGGCAGGCTGATTGTTGATAAAGACGTTGCTGCTGCCCTGGGCTATCCTCGGTGGTTTGTTCTCCTTGTCGCAGAGCGCCGTGTCCTCACCGGCTTCCGGGAAATCCACATCTTTTTTGATTTCGCCACGCCCGCCCACCATGGTGGCAAACTCCATTAATACCGGACCGGCGGGAAACAGAAGCGATGCGCCGGCGCTGACGCGATCCATAAAACCGGCATTGCTGTCCGTCAGGGTGATAACAGCGTTCCCCCAGGCCTTCGCCAGTGGTACTGCTTTTTCCGCTGCCGATTCAAGCAGGTCAGTGGCAATATCACCCCATGAGGGTTCCCCCTGTGGGACTTCAGGTATTGCTCCAGGTGGGGGAGGAGGGGGAAGGGTGACGGCGGCCCTGGCAGCGGGCTTTCCGTTAATGTTTACATTTTCAGAACCGGTATTGATGGCGCCGTCCGTGTCACAAAAGCTGTTTATCCATGACTCAAGCTGGTTCTGTTTCTCCTCCACATAATCACTCGCCTTATAGCTGGCATACATCAGCGCAGGCACCAGAACCAGCGCATAAGGGCCGGTGGCACAGGCGGCCATAATCAGGCAACCTTCTGCGATGGTCACTATCGCCCCCAGCACGGCCCCTGCCAGCGCCCCCAAAAAACTCTTGTGCTGAATTTCATCGCCCAGCCTGGCGGCGGGGGGGCCGGACTTTTTTGATGCCAACATCTGTGCAATGGCTTTGTCGTTGGCTGCCCGTTTCATCTGGCTGGCGACCATCGCCTGCTGTGACAGCATTCGCATTGCCAGCGTACCGCCTGCGGTCGCTCCCTGTGGCCCGCCTGGTCCTTCACTCATGTGTTATCCCTCGTTTATGTCAGCGCGGCTGGTCCTTTTGGATGTCATTCTCCGGTGGCAACGGGGTGAAGCTCTTTATCACCTCCAGCAGCATCGTCTTTTGACTGTTCTTCAGGGATAAGGAGGTGCTGAAAGTGAAGGTCAGCAGCGTATCTCCACGCCGCTGGAATACGGCTATCTGGCTAATCCGCCCCTGATTCCCCTCATCTTCCGGACCGTTCCAGGAATAATCCAGCAGCCAGGCCGGGGCCTCTGCCAGAGTGATTTCCCGGCAGGCATGTTCGGTGTACCCATCAAGTTTGCCCTGGTACAGCGCCAGCGTTTCCTGGTACAGCTCTGGTGTCAGGGTTCCCTGTGGAACGGCTTCGCGGGTAATGACCAGGTTGATGCCACTGTTATCTGTGGACACCAGGACCTGCATTGACTGATCCTGCCATTGAGACGGCAGTTGAATGTGGCCTTCATTAAAAGTGAACTGCATAAAATACTCCCTGATAATCTGAGTGAATCAGTTGATGAAAACAGAACCGCCCACGATGGTGATGCCATCCTTCGACAGCCTGATTACCGTCGATTCCCCGACCTGTAGCTGAATGCCATCCGGCGTCAGCGCAATTTTGCTTTCCTCCACGGCCAGCAAAATTTCCTTAATCGCCGTATAAGCCTGTATACCGTCGCCTTCGCCACCATTGTTTACAGCGTCAACATGCACCGAACCGGCAATCGTGCCTCTGTCCTGAAAGACATCCTCAGATAAAGACCCTTTCAGTACTCCGGTGATCTTGTGGCCTTTTTCCACCGTAAGAAGGCGGTTACCTTCCTGGATCGTGACCGTCTGGTCATTTTTTACGGTTTCGCGGTGATCGTGTTTTACGGTGGTGGTACGGTCGTTGAGCACTTCGGTATCCATGTTCTTCTGCGCGTGGATGTAGACCTGTTCTCTCCCTGTCGCATCATCAAACTTCAGCTCATTAAATCCGCTGCCCATGTACGTTTTGGAGCGGATGGTCATCTGCGTCTTTGTTCCCGGCAGGCTGCCGGGGGTGCGGTTTTCCTGGTGGTAGGTGCGCCCCATAATGATCGGCTGGTCCGGATCGCCGTTGAGGAAGTCTACAATCACCTCCTGACCCACACGCGGTATCGCCAGGTGGCCAAAACCGGTGCCTGCCCACGCCTGTGCCACACGGATCCAGCACGAACTGTCTTGGTCTGCCGGGTTATAACGGTCCCAGTTGAACTTCACCCGCACGCGACCATGTTCGTCGCAGAAGATTTCCTCGCCTGCCGGTCCTGTCACGACAGCGCTCTGCGGGCCGTCCACCAGCGGTTTCAGCAACGGCTGTGGTCGCCATGTTCTGTCTGCCGGGATCACCGCAAAGTGATTATTCAGCGTGGTGCCTGAACCACTGCGTCCCGGCACCGCCTGTGGCTGTTCGCCGTGCAGTTCACTTGCCACCACCTGCCATTCCCGGTTCAGGTTCGCCTGCGGATGCCCCGTCAGCACAATTCGCCGTCCCGGCCATATCTCCGGCGAGCGGCTCATTCCCCGCGCGGTTTCTGCGTTGTTTCGCCAGCCGTCCATCTGCCAGCGGGCAAAGTTCTGCCCGTGGGCGCTCTTGAAACGTCCGGGGTAGTCATACACTTCATACTGCGTGCGCTGGTAGTCCTGGTGCTGGCCTTCCTGTTCAAAACGTCCGGCCCAGCCGGGGCGTTTAAAGGTGTAGTCTTTGGTCACCACGGAAGAAGGGCGGATTTGTGCGCTGTAGCGGAACTGGCTGATGCAGAGGGTGCTCACCTCGGTACGGGTGTTCGGGTTCCATGGGATTTCAAAAGATTCGGGCAGATGGCGGACTGTGTCGCACAGCACCAGGCTCTGGTCGGTACTTTTGTAAGCATGCTCCTCATAAAAGAAGATGCCTTCCTCCGCCGCCATCCGGCACAGGAAATCGTAATCAGTCTCACCGTACTGGACACAAAACTCACGGGAAGGATGCGGCTCGCTGAACAGCGGACTCCATTCGGTCACCCCGTTTTCCTGCAACATCGTGCCGAGGATGCTTTTGATGTCCTCGTTCTGGAAGATACGGAAGTTCTGGCGCAGACCGGCACGCCACAGCGGCGGGTGCACCTTCATGCTGTACAGCATCTGGTTTTTGTCGTTCTCCCCGAGTTCAAACCAGGTCACCACGCCTTTCACCCGGCGCTGTACTTCATCGCCCTGCCATATCGTCAGGTAGGCCATTTTGTCCAGCAC
>NZ_SJWV01000286.1:0-3454 GCF_004352695.1 Escherichia sp. KCJ4928 | reverse complement strand
AGTTACTGGTGGTGCCGGGTTCATCGGTTCGGCATTAACGCGATACATTATTAACTCAACAAATGACTCTGTTGTGAATGTTGATAAGTTAACCTACGCAGGTAATCTTCATTCTTTAAAAGACATTGATAATTGCGATCGTTATGTTTTTGTTCATGCTGATATTTGCGATGCGAAAGCATTAGACGCAATCTTATCAACACATAAACCTGATGCAGTAATGCATTTGGCAGCAGAAAGTCATGTTGACCGTTCAATCACCGGCCCTGCTGCGTTTATTGAAACGAATATTGTTGGAACATACGTTTTGCTTGAAGCAGCCAGAAAATACTGGCAAACCCTAGAGGGGGAAAAGAAACAGGGATTCCGTTTCCATCACATTTCTACTGATGAAGTATATGGTGATCTCCCTCATCCGGATGACTGGGATAATAAAAATAGTCCACCACTGTTTACTGAGAATACCGCATATGCTCCTAGCAGTCCATACTCTGCCTCTAAAGCATCAAGCGATCATTTGGTTCGCGCGTGGCATCGTACTTATAATCTCCCAACTATTGTGACTAACTGTTCAAACAATTATGGTCCTTACCATTTCCCAGAAAAGTTAATTCCGCTGGTGATCCTTAATGCGTTGCAAGACAAATCTTTGCCAATTTATGGCAAAGGCGATCAAATCCGTGATTGGTTATACGTTGAGGATCATGCTCGCGCACTCTATACCGTTATCACGAAAGGTATCGTAGGTGAAACTTACAATATCGGCGGTTATAATGAGAAAAAGAATATTGAAGTGGTAGAGACTATTTGCGATATCCTTGACGAAATAAAGCCGAAAAATACCTCGTATCGCGAACAAATCATTTATGTTGCCGATCGCCCAGGTCACGATCGCCGCTATGCCATTGATGCCAGTAAAATCACTCTGGACCTCGGTTGGAAACCTCAAGAGACCTTTGAATCTGGTATTAAGAAAACTATTCATTGGTATCTTGATAACCAGGAGTGGGTCCAGAATGTTATGAGCGGTGCCTATCAGGACTGGATTAACAAAAATTACGGGCAACTTTAATCTTTTCAACTCTGTCATAAGAAGCATTGAACATGTCAAAAAGAAAAGGAATTATTTTAGCCGGTGGTTCGGGTACTCGCCTTTACCCCGTGACGATGGCGGTTAGTAAACAGCTGCTGCCAATCTATGATAAACCGATGATTTATTATCCATTAAGCACGTTGATGCTTGCGGGTATTCGGGATATTCTCATCATTAGCACACCTCAGGATACCCCTCGCTTTGAGCAATTACTTGGTAACGGTGAAAAATGGGGGCTGAACATCGAATATAAAGTCCAGGAAAGTCCTGATGGTCTTGCCCAGGCATTTATAATTGGTGAAGAATTTATCGGTAACGATTCTTGTGCTTTAGTCCTCGGCGACAATGTTTTCTATGGTCACGATTTGCCAAAAGAACTTGAAATAGCAATGAATCAGGAAAAAGGTGCTACGGTCTTTGCCTACCATGTTAAAGACCCTGAACGCTATGGTGTGGTAGATTTCGATGAGAATGGCAAAGCGCTTTCTTTAGAAGAGAAACCGCTGAAACCAAAAAGTAATTATGCTGTGACTGGGCTCTATTTTTATGATAACGAGGTCATTGAGATGGCTAAACAACTGAAACCGTCAGCTCGCGGTGAATTAGAAATCACTGATATTAATCGCCTCTACCTGGAAAAAAACTCGCTCTCAGTTGCTATTATGGGCCGTGGCTATGCCTGGCTTGATACAGGTACGCATGAGAGTCTTATTGAGGCAGGTAACTTTATTCAGACGATCGAATCACGTCAAGGACTCAAAGTTTCTTGCCCGGAAGAGATTGCTTTCCGTAAAGGTTTCATTGATAAGAAACAGCTTGCAAAATTAGCCAAAGAACTCAATAAAAATGATTACGGTAAATATTTGCAGCATTTAGCCAAAGATTAAAAATTAACATTAATTAGTTAACACATATGAAAATTATAGAAACTCCTTTGAAAGATGCTGTTATTATCGAGCCTAAAATTTTTGGTGACGAACGAGGCTATTTTTTTGAAGTCTATCAGAAAAAACGTTATCAGGAATTGGGATTCGCTCTGGAATTTGTACAGGATAATCGTTCCAAATCGACTAAAAATGTCCTGCGAGGGCTTCATTTTCAGAAAACAAAGCCTCAGGGAAAACTAGTTTCAGTAACCCAGGGGGCTGTTTTTGATGTTGCCGTTGATCTCCGTCCAGAGTCACTGACATTTGGTCAGCATCATTCAGTTATTCTATCCGAAGAAAATTTTCTTCAGTTTTATATTCCTCCAGGTTTCGCTCATGGTTTCTGCGTATTAAGTGACACTGCTAGTTTCCAGTACAAATGCACTGATTATTATGATCCAACCGATGAAAGCGGTCTTATCTGGAACGATCCCGATCTGGGCATAGAATGGCCTGTTTCTCATCCTGTAGTTTCTGCTAAAGATTGTTTTTTACCTTCACTAGCAAGTATCAAAGAACAGATTCTTAAAGGCTGGAAAAATGTCTAAGTATACAATTATTGGCGGTAACGGTTTTATTGGTTCCCATATCGTTACATTGCTAAAAGAACAAGGGCATAATGTCGTTGTTCCCGATCGTAATAGCTGCAATTCCCTAAATGGTGAGTTAGGTAAAATTATTTATTGTGCTGGTAATGGTGATTGTGCGGAAAGCTATTTCTCTGTGCTGGAAGCAAATACAGTTTTGTTGGCAAAGTTACTGAAGAATGCACAGTTTGAAAAGCTGGTATATATTTCCTCAACTCGAGTTTATATGAACCACCATAGCGCAAATGAAACTGATGATCTGCTAGTAACAGCGGGTGATAACAGGAAGCTTTTTAACCTGACCAAACTGGTGGCTGAGGAGCTGTGTATTAAGAGCGAACGTGATGTTACTGTGGTTCGACCAAGCAATGTCTATGGTTTAGCTCTTAATAGTAAATTATTTCTTCCGTCTATTATCCGTCATGCCATTAACAATGGTGAAATCAACATGTTTGTTGCACCTGAATATGCTAAGGACTATGTTTCAGTCAATGATGTTGCTAAAGCATGTGTGTGGCTAGCTGAAAAACAAAACACCAACAAAGAAATATATAATGTCGCATCTGGATTTAACGTAACAGCTAAACAAATCACTGATGTCATTGAAAAAGAAACGGCTTGTAAGGTAAACTGGCATGATGGTAATTTCCCTCGTGAAGAGTTTCCTGTTACTAACATAAATAAATTAACTAATGAGATTCCGGATTATAAACCACAACATGTGCTTGATGATTTGAAAATGATGATAGCTAGTTATAAAGAAGAACTGGCGAGATAAATATGAGTGGTTTTAAGCGGTTACTTAAAAACTCTTTGTCTAATATAATAAATGGATTTTCAAATGTAAT
>NZ_SJWV01000285.1:0-3457 GCF_004352695.1 Escherichia sp. KCJ4928 | reverse complement strand
GTAGTATGACTACGTATTCCACTCTATTCGTTCACGGACTAGCATCGAAGTCTGAGGTGTACTGGCAATAGCGGATACAGTCATTTGTTCTTTTTTTAAGCATTCATCCGATGATACTTTTCCTGAATGCTACCGGAGTGGTATTCCCCTGCCGTGAGGGAGGGTGCTGATGGTTATAAAAATCCTGATATATACCCATTCCCGTATGACAGCGATGGCGTCACATCTCTGTTCTACCATCTTCACAGAAATATTTCGTTCATTAGCATTCCGGTATTCGTATAACCACCTTCGGTGGAGAAAGAATAAACAATCCCTGGAATGCGATGAGCGCTTGACCAGAAAAGCATCATATTGCTTCATGGCGCATCAGCGACCACAGGATGCCGCAAAAGCCGAAAAACGGACCAGAGCGCCTGAAATCATTCCTCGCCTCAGTATCTGTTGCCCATGGAGTGGCCGATAACAGATCATTGTCGGATGAGCCTTACCCCCTTCCTTCCCGGTGGTATCCGGATGTGCTGCCAGCCTTCTCAGTTAACCGATGTTTTCCGGGCTTTTCGCCATACTGAGGACTGATAACGTATTCCTGGTCGTAAAACCCGTCAATATGCGCCGGGGCATCGACAAAACTGACACAGTACGTCCGGAAAGAACTTAACGCTGCATGGCACGACAATGCTGCCTTTGTCTTTACCAACAAGGCTCGTTCCCGCATAAAAGTTCTACGCCGGGATAAACATGGCGTATGGCTGCGTCAGGCCTTCACTACTTCACACCGGAAGTCTTCCACCCTGACACGAATATACCGTCCGGGCTCTTTCGCAGGTGCAAACAGTTTTTCACATTCGGCGAATGTCATTTCTGAATCCTGGTAACGCAACCACTGAACCGGCATATTACCGGGTTTGATTATTGTCGCAGTTATTTTATATCGTTTCCCCATATCGCCTCTCATCCTGACAACAAAATTACCGGCTGAGCCATCACTCCGGTAAAGCATGCGAAAAAAAGTGAGCGTCTCAGCAATGGCTCATGCGGTGATTCTGTACGGGCACCGATGGCACCTCAGAATACAACAAAGATATCAGAGTAACATGTCTCTCTCGTTATTTTTCAGAGTTCTTGACACCCTCCTTCTGCCACATTGTCAACGCCAGCGGAGACTTCTGCTGTCAGTTTTTTCATCCATACAGAGTGACATTAATTATCCTGAACAAAACGAAATATCCTGAATATATTTATTTTCTCCTGGTGCCGGAGACATGATGATGTACAGGCTCAGGTGCGGTGTGAATGTAAAATGGTATGTTAATTATTCATTTCTGAATGCAAACTTATTCCGAATTGAATTCTCCTGACACACATGATAAAAATGAGGATATAATAATATACTTCTCTTCTGGATGTGCCATTACCTGCCGTTGCTGTAATACGGCGGGTATTTTTTACTGACATATCGGGAAGCCAGCAGACGTTCGTAGCTACATCCCCGAAAGTGGCACACTGCAAACTATAATACGAGTAAAACATCGGTCACCGTAGCTGATGTGCTCAACGATCGTGCACTAGCGTTCTGCGATTCTCAGGGACTGCCTGTTCTGAGAATCGGCGAGTCCGCGATCGGATACGATGCGATTTCGCAGTGAGTCAGGGATTGCATCTGAAAACCCTCCGGCTATGTCGGTAAATATTTATTTCTATGAACCGTACGATTCAGATAGCATTCGCCCGGCCCGTAAGAATAATCTCCGGACAAATAAGATTTTTCCTGAAAAAGCGTCTAGTCTTTTGATATCGTTGTTTTTATGCTAATCAGGGAGTATGTGTGATGATTGTCTGTTACGTTATTCTTGTTAACCGTCCGTTTGAGACAGAGATTGCCGGAATAAAGCTATTTTTTCAGAAAAATGACGTCCTGTTGACTGATAACATCAGTCGGTCCTTTTTCCTGCACCATCCCGGTAATGTTACTGAGCTCCGGATTGACGAATGCATTGTCAGAAAATATATGGAAAGTGCCGACAGGATCCAGCACTCTGATAGTGCTGTTTCTGTTCCGTTCATTAAAACAACCTTCTCTCACATCGCTCTGTTACATAATGTCATACAGAATCTCAGTCTGCAAAAGACATTGCCACAACAATTTTCTGAGCAGATGTTTTTTGCCTGCCTTTCCATTTTTTCCACACACAGAGGTTTCATGTTTCTGCTATTCAGATGCATAAACTCTGTTGCGCTTAAAGTCAGGTATATTATCTGTTCCAGTCCATCACGGGCATGGAGAGTTAAAGATATCAGTAATTCTCTGTACATGAGTGAGAGTTTACTGAAAAGAAAACTTCAGGAGGAAAAAGTTTCTTTCTCCCAAATCCTGCTGGATATACGCATGCATAACGCCCAACAACTTATTTCCAGTAAACTGTCAGTGAATCAAATCGCAATACGGTGCGGTTATGCCAGCACACCGTATTTTATCAGCGTTTTCAGAGAATATTTTGGCATAACACCTCATCAGATGATGATTAATCAGTCCGGATTTATTGAGAGCAGAATCGCAATTAAGTAAAGTATGTCAGTCAGCGCATAATAAAAGTATTCTTATGCTTCATTATCAGTTTCTGTTTATCACTCCGGAGCACTGTAGTAACTACGGCCCCGGAAAACAGATGGTAATGAGTTGACTGACTGATGATATTGTGGCGACATTTTTACGGATGCGAGCAAAGAATGTATTGGTCCGTTTGTTTATGCAGTGATTAACAAAACTCCGGGAAGATGAATGAGTATACCTCTCCTGCAATCCGTTTCCTGAGAAAACAGGTGGTAACACAATATTCTTAATATGTTACTGTTTCACCACACAACCAGGTTTACGGTTGTGTGGTGAACTATAGTAATCCCGGGTAACAATCCGGTTCTGTTCCTTTTATACTCTTCAGACAGTGTACTCATCCACGCCATCCGTTTTACAGTCTCAGTGTGCGAATAATAAATTACACTTTGAACTGAACGCCAGTCAGGACCATGTCGTATTTCCGGGTGGATGAGCATATATCAGAAACTACAATAACTACAGATAACGGTTTTCAGTAATTCTGTCATAACTTGCCGGAATGCAATGTTTTTGTGACATGGTTCTTATTTTTATACACAGGCAGGTTTTGTCTGGATGGAATGGATAATGAACTCTTATCATTATAAGGCGGTAACCTCTTTTTTATGTGATTAACTTTCATTATTACCACTTCTGTTTATCGATTCAGCTCTGGAGATACAGAAAAATTCAGTGCAGGTGTATAAATCATCACCATGCGAAATACATAAAATATGTTAATATTTGTTTTCCGCAGGAAAATCTTAAGTGTGGACAGGTATTTATGATATCATTTAAAATAGATTCAGCACTCACTCTTTCCGGACAGATAATACATTTCAATACCATATAATTATATAA
>NZ_SJWV01000284.1:0-3460 GCF_004352695.1 Escherichia sp. KCJ4928 | reverse complement strand
ATAATTATAAATATATGCAATTAAATGATTATCTATTAGGTGCGATGAGTCTGGTTGATAGTGTGATGGATATTCAGTTCCCCCCGCAAAATTATATTCTGATGGGAACAGATCCTAACGTTTCGCAAAACCTTCCATTCGGGGTGATGGATTCTCGTTTAATATTTCGTTTAAAGGTTATTCGTCCCTTTATTAACATGGTGGAGATCCCCAGACAGGTGATGTTTACCGTGTATGTGACATCAACGCCTTACGATCCGTTGGTTACACCTGTTTATACCATTAGTTTTGGTGGCCGGGTTGAAGTACCGCAAAACTGCGAATTAAATGCCGGGCAGATTGTTGAATTTGATTTTGGTGATATCGGCGCATCGTTATTTAGTGCGGCAGGGCCGGGGAATCGACCTGCTGGTGTCATGCCGCAAACCAAGAGCATTGCGGTCAAATGTACGAATGTTGCTGCGCAGGCTTATTTAACAATGCGTCTGGAAGCCAGTGCCGTTTCTGGTCAGGCGATGGTGTCGGACAATCAGGATTTAGGTTTTATTGTCGCCGATCAGAACGATACGCCGATCACGCCTAACGATCTCAATAGCGTTATTCCTTTCCGTCTGGATGCAGCTGCGGCAGCCAATGTCACACTTCGCGCCAGGCCTATCAGTATTACCGGTCAAAAACCGACCGAAGGGCCGTTTAGCGCGCTGGGGTATTTACGCGTCGATTATCAATGAGGTACGGAGAATGAGAAGAGCACTCTTTAGCTGTTTCTGCGGGTTACTGTGGATTTCCAGTGGATGGGCAGCTGACCCTTTGGGAACGATTAATATCAATTTGCACGGTAACGTTGTTGATTTCTCCTGTACCGTAAACACTGCGGATATTGATAAGACGGTAGATTTAGGCAGATGGCCTACGACACAATTACTGAACGCTGGCGATACCACGGCACTCGTCCCTTTTAGCCTGCGGCTGGAGGGATGTCCTCCGGGTTCAGTTGCGATTTTATTTACGGGAACGCCGGCATCCGATACCAACCTGCTGGCTCTGGATGATCCCGCAATGGCGCAAACCATCGCCATCGAATTACGTAATAGCGATCGCTCCCGGCTCGCACTGGGAGCGGCGAGCCCGACTGAGGAAGTAGATGCAAATGGCAATGTCACACTAAACTTTTTTGCCAATTATCGAGCGTTAGCCAGCGGTGTTCGGCCAGGTGTGGCGAAAGCGGATGCGATATTTATGATCAATTATAATTAATATTATATTAATTCGTATAATTTGGCGTAGTCGATAAGCTCTACAATTGAATGCAAACCTAGCTTGCCATAAATATTAGATTTATGCGCACTAACTGTTTTATTGCTAAGTAATAACTTATCGGCAATTTCTTTATTAGATAATCCGCTAACCAGATAACGTAATATGGTCACTTCACGATTAGATAGCACAGTGACCGTTGAACTATTCGTACTACATTTATTGCTTTTTATATAGTTAAGCGTTTCGCTGGGAAAAAACGTGTATCCGGAGAGGATCATCTGAACGGCATGAAAAATATCATTCTGATCGTTGCATTTACTGACAAAACCGTTAGCACCAGCTTGTATCGCTCTGCCAGCATAAAAGCATTCTGATTTCGATGATAAAAATAACACTTTCACTGTGCTCTGGATTTGTTTGATCCTTTTCAGGAAGGTAAAACCGTCTGTTCCGGGCAAGTCTATATCCATAATGATTAAATCAACAGGACGGGTTCGGAGATAATCGATGGTTATGCGGTAATCATCCGTTTTCAGGACAATCTGCAATTCACTGTTTTTTTGCAACAGAACTTCAATAGACATTCTGATGATAGGATGAGTATCCATAATGATCACCGACGTTGGTTTCATAGTTACCAGTCTCATAGGAGCGGACAATTTTCCGTTAGGGCGGTAAATTGTACTTTGATACATGAAAATACGGGTTTTCTTGATTCAGACGCGCAGCGGTGTGTGTTTGTTTGCCGCTATAGCGAAATAAATCAGAAAATCAGACGCGGTCGTTCACTTGTTCAGCAACCAGATCAAAAGCCATTGACTCAGCAAGGGTTGACCGTATAATTCACGCGATTACACCGCATTGCGGTATCAACGCGCCCTTAGCTCAGTTGGATAGAGCAACGACCTTCTAAGTCGTGGGCCGCAGGTTCGAATCCTGCAGGGCGCGCCATTACAATTCAATCAGTTACGCCTTCTTTATATCCTCCATAATTCCAGAGTGGGACATATTTGGGACATTATCACCAAAAATGTCGTCTATTTTCCTCGAATGCTCTGTCAAATGATTAGGCGCAAGGTGAGCATACCTACGAACCATTTCTATGGACTCCCATCCGCCCATTTCCTGAAGCACTGATAATGGGACGCCTGACTGAATCAGCCAGCTTGCCCAGGTGTGTCTGAGGTCATGGAAACGGAAATCTTCAATTCCTGCACGACGACAAGCTGATAGCCATGATGTCTTGCTGTCGATGCGCATCTTCCTGACCGCAGGCGTTGATGTTCCATCTGCTCGCTTAGCCGCCTTGGTATGTACAAACACCCATTTGTGATGCTTGCCTATTTGATCACGCAACACTTTACAGGCGGTATCGTTCAGCGCCACACCAATGGCGCGGTTTGATTTGCTCTCTTCTGGATTCACCCAGGCAACTCGTCGCTGCATGTCGATTTGTTGCCATTCCAGATTTATGATGTTCGACTTTCTCAGACCAGTTGCCAGCGCAAACTTGACGACAGATTTCAGTGGTTCGGGGCACTCATCAATAAGGCGTTTTGCTTCCTCCTTTTCCAGCCATCTGACTCGCTTGTTTCTGACCGCTGGTATCTTGATGACAGGCGCTTTTTCCAGCCACTTCCAGTCGCGTTCTGCAGCACGGAGAATGGCCTTTATCATGGCAAGATGCTTTGCCTTTGTCTGAGTTGATACTGGCTTTGGTTCATAAACAGGCGGTTCTTTACCGTGGCATTTGAAGAGAAGTATGGCTCCCAGCTGGAGCTGATATTTCGTTTTATCGATCGCGCACTGGCGATTGGTGTGCTGGCCTGATTTTGTGGAGAAAGTTAATGCGTGATATTCAGATGGTTCTTGAACGTTGGGGAGCGTGGGCGGCTAATAATCATGAAGATGTGACCTGGTCGTCCATTGCCGCCGGTTTTAAGGGATTAATTCCTTCAAAAGTAAAATCTCGCCCGCAATGTTGTGACGATGACGCGATGATTATTTGCGGGTGCATGGCCCGTCTGAAAAAGAACAACAGCGATTTGCACGATTTATTAGTAGATTATTATGTAGTCGGTATGACATTCATGTCACTGGCAGGTAAGCATTGCTGCTCTGATGGTTATATCGGGAAAAGGTTACAGAAGGCTGAGGGCATAATTGAAGGGATGTTAATGGCATTAGATATCCGGTTAGA
>NZ_SJWV01000283.1:0-3480 GCF_004352695.1 Escherichia sp. KCJ4928 | reverse complement strand
ATTTAATATTTATCTTTTTACCGTTTCGCTTACCCCGGTCGAACGTCAACTTACGTCATTTTTCCGCCCAACAGTAATATAATCAAACAAATTAATCCCGCAACATAACACCAGTAAAATCAATAATTTTCTCTAAGTCACTTATTCCTCAGGTAATTGTTAATATATCCAGAATGTTCCTCAAAATATATTTTCCCTCTATCTTCTCGTTGCACTTAATTTGACTAATCCTCATTAGCGACTAATTTTAATGAGTGTCGACACACAACACTCATATTAATGAAACAATGCAACGCAACGGGAGAAATAACATGGCCGAACATCGTGGTGGTTCAGGAAATTTCGCCGAAGACCGTGAGAAGGCATCCGACGCAGGCCGTAAAGGCGGTCAGCATAGCGGCGGTAATTTTAAAAATGATCCGCAACGCGCATCTGAAGCGGGTAAAAAAGGCGGTCAACAAAGCGGTGGTAATAAATCAGGCAAATCCTGATTCACCGTTAATTATTAATATCAGCTGATAAAGATAATTGCATCTGCGGGCCGTATGGCTCGCAGTGATTTCACTGGAGAAAAATATGAATATGAAGACCATTGAAGATGTATTTATTCACCTGCTTTCAGATACCTACAGCGCAGAAAAACAATTAACCCGGGCACTGGCAAAACTCGCAAGAGCAACATCAAATGAAAAATTAAGTCAGGCTTTTCATGCGCACCTCGAGGAAACTCATGGACAGATTGAACGTATTGATCAAGTTGTGGAGTCCGAATCGAACCTGAAAATTAAGCGCATGAAATGTGTGGCAATGGAAGGTCTTATTGAAGAAGCTAATGAGGTCATCGAAAGTACCGAGAAAAACGAAGTGCGTGATGCCGCACTGATTGCCGCAGCACAGAAAGTCGAGCATTATGAGATTGCCAGTTACGGGACATTAGCGACGCTGGCTGAACAATTAGGTTACCGTAAAGCAGCGAAGCTTCTGAAAGAAACCCTGGAAGAAGAAAAGGCCACCGACATCAAACTGACTGATCTGGCCCTTAATAACGTAAATAAGAAAGCCGAAAATAAAGCCTGAAATATGAATTTTAACTTTTAGTCATTTTATAAAGAGGACATTTTCATGAATCGTATTGAACATTATCATGACTGGTTACGTGACGCCCACGCAATGGAAAAGCAAGCCGAATCTATGCTTGAATCCATGGCCAGCCGTATAGATAATTATCCTGAACTACGCGCTCGTATTGAACAACATCTTAGTGAAACCAAAAACCAGATTGTTCAACTGGAAACTATTCTTGATCGTAATGACATTTCACGTTCAGTCATTAAAGATTCCATGAGTAAAATGGCTGCGCTTGGGCAGTCAATCGGTGGTATATTCCCTTCTGATGAAATAGTTAAAGGCTCTATTAGCGGATATGTCTTCGAGCAATTTGAAATCGCCTGTTACACCTCACTATTAGCAGCAGCAAAAAATGCCGGTGATACAGTCTCAATTCCGATCATCGAAGCGATTTTAAATGAGGAAAAGCAAATGGCCGACTGGCTGATTCAGCATATTCCGCAAACAACTGAGAAATTTTTAATTCGTTCTGAAACTGATGGCGTAGAAGCGAAGAAATAATACCCTTTATACCATGTCCTTATTGACCCCGTATATTACGGGGTCGTTTTTGTGCGGAATTAAAAACGATATCCTGCTGAGAACATAAACACCCACGGATCGAGGCGTACGCTATCGTGTTGCTGTGCACCGCCTAGCTTATAATTGGCGGTGGTATCGATATCCATGTACCACACTGGCAGGTTTTAAAAAATGCAATAACATATTGTATCTGAAAGAAAAAACAGGATTTTGAGATGCTTTTTTATACCGTTTTTCCGTGTTTTTAACTGCCTGATTTTATTGAGATCTTTTTTAGTTTTGCAGAGAGTTTTTTTGCTCGATTGCTTTAATTTTATACATTCCTGATAACGGAAATTTTTTTACCCGTTGACAGTTTTTATCCTCCGGGGCTATATTTCCAACGCGTCAGCAAAATCTGGCGTCGGGATTGGAACCCCGGATGTTTACGGAGCGATATGAGACGCGCCCGCGTCTTTTTTCATATCGTTTGCACAGTCACATTCGCGATTTATGGCGGGCTGTGTGGGGGAGCCGAAAGGCTCGCCGGTTTCCGTACCCGGTAGTTCCAACCCCGCACAGTTCGCCACCATGATGATTGGAACCTGAAGGTGGCGATAATTTTCAAATGTACGGAGTTATCGTTATGACCACTCAAATTTCTGTCGACACTCTTCCTGCAATCACCCACAACCAGATCCCCGTTATTACAACTGAACTTCTGGCGCAGTTATACGGAACAAAAATCAAAAACATTTCTGATAACTTTCTGAACAACACGACGCGATTCGTGGTAGGAAAGCATTACTTTAAAATTGAAAAAAACGAATTACGCGAGTTTAAGAACAGACCCGAAACAATCGGGTTAGTTGGTAAAAATGCCCGCTCCCTTATCCTCTGGACAGAACGTGGCGCTGCCCGCCATGCAAAAATGCTCGAAACCGATCAGGCGTGGGAAGTGTTCGAAAAACTGGAAGACTGTTATTTCAGCCATAAACAACCACCAGCAACACAAAACTCCCCCACCCCAAATGATGGATGCGCATTACTGATCCACTTTGATAAACACGGTCAGGTAGAGTTCACAGAAAAAGTCCCCGCCGATGCGATGGTATGCACTCTGGAGCGGTTTAAATTTTATCTGGAGCAACACGGCTGGATCGTTGCCCGTAAAGAACAACTGGTAGAACGGTTGATGCGGTTTTAATGATTGCAAAACCCCGGATGATCACTGGGGTTAATTTTATCAAGCGTGATTGCCGCTAATCGCCCTCTCTCTGATTGAGCGTAAATCATCCAGGTTATGCAGTTCTTCCTGGACGTAATTGTCACAGGCTCCAGCAATGATAGACTCTCAATTTTAAGAGCCGTAGATAAAGAGCCTGCACATACGTTCATTAAGCAAACGCTTCAAAATGTCTGGGAAAAAATACGGACTTCCGAAAATCTGAAAAATCATCCATATCAACAGGATGCACGAAAAATGAGAGTTCCGTCACTTCCGGAATTAACTTTTCCGTGGCACTATTTACCCGGCATAGTGTATATCTTCACAATAATGACATAATCAACGCAGTTCATGGGGGAGGTGATGGTCCCCCATCTTTTTGTCTGTTATTCCTGTGCCCAGCCAACCCTGTATACCAGGATCTCATCCGCACTGCTCAGCGATTCCAGGTCCTTCTTCATGGTGCGCTGGCGAATGTGGATTTCCATCCCTTTGCTGAACATCGCCTGCTCTGCCGCTTCACTCAGCGCAATAAGCTCTTCTGCTGTCACCTGTACATCATTGTTTTCCGCATCCGTCCAGAAAAACGCCTCCGGCAGTTTCCCCGCTTTCGCTGCCGCCAC
>NZ_SJWV01000282.1:0-3492 GCF_004352695.1 Escherichia sp. KCJ4928 | reverse complement strand
TTCTTGCACCGATATACTTTTTTCTTTTCTGTTAAAGGACTCCGTTATGTTTAAAGGACAAAAAACATTGGCCGCACTGGCCGTATCTCTGCTGTTCACAGCACCTGTTTATGCGGCTGATGAAGGATCCGGTGAAATTCACTTTAAAGGTGAAGTTATTGAAGCACCGTGTGAAATACATCAGGATGATATTGATAAAGAGGTTGAACTCGGTCAGGTGACCACCAGCCACATTAATCAGTCACATCACAGCGATGCCGTTGCTGTCGACCTGCGCTTAGTCAACTGTGATCTGGAAAACTCCAGCAACGGTTCCGGTGGCAAGATTTCTAAAGTTGCAGTCACCTTTGATAGCTCAGCGAAAACCACCGGCGCAGATCCGATTCTCAACAACACCAGCACGGGTGAAGCCACCGGCGTCGGCGTACGTTTAATGAATAAAGATCAAAGCAATATCGTTTTAGGCACCGCTACTCCAGATATCGACCTGGCTCCGACCTCCAGCGAACAAACGCTGAATTTCTTTGCCTGGATGGAACAAATTGATCAGGCTACACCTGTAACGCCAGGCGCAGTTACGGCGAATGCAACCTACGTGCTGGATTATAAATAAGTATTACTTTGGCGGCGCTATCGCCGCCTTTCATAAAATATTTATCAGGTATGGACACCGTGAATATTTATCGACTCTCTTTTGTATCCTGCCTGGTCGTGGCGATGCCTTGCGCATTGGCGGTCGAATTCAACCTTAATGTTCTCGATAAATCAATGCGCGACCGCATTGATATTTCATTATTAAAGGAAAAAGGAGTCATTGCTCCCGGTGAGTATTTTGTTAGCGTTGCGGTAAATAATAACCAAATCAGTAACGGGCAAAAGATTAACTGGCACAAAAATGACGATAAAACCATTCCGTGCATCAATGATTTACTGGTCGATAAATTTGGCTTAAAACCTGAAGTCCGTCAGTCGTTACCATTGATAAATCAGTGCGTCGATTTTAGCTCCCGACCTGAAATGCTCTTCAATTTCGATCAAGCCAATCAGCAACTAAATATCACCATTCCGCAAGCCTGGCTGGCGTGGCACTCAGAAAACTGGACCCCACCCTCCACATGGAAAGAAGGTGTCGCCGGTGTCCTGATGGATTACAACTTGTTTGCCAGCAGCTACCGCCCACAGGATGGCAGCAGCAGCACTAATCTTAACGCCTATGGAACAGCCGGAATCAACACGGGGGCATGGCGCTTACGCAGTGATTATCAGTTGAATCAGACTGATAGCGATGATAACCATGAACAGTCAGGCGAAATATCACGTACCTATCTTTTTCGCCCGTTACCGCAATTAGGTTCAAAATTAACCCTCGGCGAAACGGATTTTAGTTCCAATATTTTCGACGGTTTTTCTTATACCGGCGCGGCACTGGCAAGTGACGATCGAATGTTGCCATGGGAACTACGCGGCTACGCCCCACAAATTAGCGGTATTGCACAGACCAATGCCACGGTGACGATCAGTCAATCAGGCCGCGTCATTTACCAGAAAAAAGTCCCACCAGGCCCATTTATCATTGACGACCTTAATCAGTCTGTTCAGGGCACACTGGATGTCAAAGTGACGGAAGAAGATGGTCGGGTGAACAATTTCCAGGTTTCGGCAGCATCGACGCCCTTCCTGACTCGTCAGGGACAGGTTCGCTATAAACTGGCCGCGGGTCAGCCACGGCCCTCCATGTCACATCAAACTGAAAATGAAACCTTTTTTAGCAATGAAGTTTCCTGGGGGATGCTGTCAAACACCTCGCTGTACGGCGGCCTGCTGCTTTCTGGTGATGACTACCATTCTGCCGCAATAGGTATCGGGCAAAATATGCTGTGGCTTGGCGCGCTGTCGTTTGATGTCACGTGGGCCAGTAGTCACTTTGATACTCAGCAGGACGAGCGGGGCTTAAGCTACCGTTTTAATTACAGCAAACAAGTGGATGCCACCAACAGCACGATTTCCCTCGCCGCTTATCGTTTCTCCGATCGTCATTTTCACAGCTACGCCAACTATCTGGATCACAAATACAACGACAGCGATGCGCAGGACGAAAAACAGACGATCAGCTTATCTGTGGGCCAACCGATTACCCCACTAAACCTCAATCTTTACGCCAACCTGCTACATCAAACCTGGTGGAATGCAGACGCCTCCACGACCGCCAACATCACGGCAGGTTTTAATGTTGATATTGGTGACTGGAGAGATATCTCTATTTCGACGTCATTCAATACAACCCATTACGAAGATAAAGATCGCGACAACCAGATTTACCTGTCGATTTCGCTCCCCTTCGGTAACGGTGGTCGGGTTGGCTATGACATGCAAAACAGTAGCCACAGCACCACACACCGCATGTCGTGGAACGATACGCTGGATGAACGTAATAGCTGGGGCATGTCTGCCGGACTGCAATCCGACCGTCCGGACAATGGAGCCCAGGTGAGCGGTAACTATCAGCACCTGAGTTCAGCGGGTGAGTGGGATATTTCTGGTACCTATGCCGCCAATGATTACAGTTCCGTCAGCAGCAGCTGGAGCGGTTCTTTCACCGCAACCCAATATGGTGCAGCGTTTCATCGCCGCAGCTCCACCAATGAACCACGCCTGATGGTCAGCACCGATGGCGTGGCAGATATTCCGGTTCAGGGCAATCTCGACTACACCAACCATTTTGGCATTGCGGTGGTGCCGTTGATTTCCAGTTACCAGCCTTCCACCGTGGCGGTGAACATGAATGACTTACCCGACGGCGTAACAGTTGCAGAAAACGTTATCAAAGAAACGTGGATTGAAGGCGCGATAGGTTACAAATCACTGGCTTCCCGTTCCGGTAAAGACGTTAACGTCATCATTCGCAACGCCAGCGGTCAGTTTCCTCCCCTCGGAGCGGATATCCGCCAGGATGACAGCGGCATTAGCGTGGGGATGGTTGGCGAGGAAGGACATGCCTGGTTAAGCGGAGTCGCTGAAAATCAAAAGTTTACCGTGGTCTGGGGTGATAGCCAGCATTGCTCGCTCCATCTTCCTGAACATTTGGAAGACACCGCAAATCGCCTGATTTTACCTTGTCATTAATTAAGGAAATGAAAATGACATTTATGAAAGGACTACCCCTTTTGTTGTTGGTTGCCAGTCTGTGCAGCCACGCTGCACTACAACCCGATCGCACTCGTATTGTGTTTAACGCTAATGATAAAGCTACCAGTTTGCGGGTGGATAATCGTAGCGATAAACTCCCCTACCTCGCTTATTCCTGGCTCGAAAATGAAAAAGGGGAGAAAAGCGATGATCTTCTGGTCGCCCTACCGCCGATACAACGTCTGGAACCGAAAGCAACAACGCAGGTACGGATAGTAAAGCAAGCCTCGACCACAAAATTACCGGGCGATCGCGAAACGCTATTTTTCTACAATATGCGTGAAATTCCTCCCGCCCCGGAAAAAA
>NZ_SJWV01000281.1:0-3511 GCF_004352695.1 Escherichia sp. KCJ4928 | reverse complement strand
TAGTGAATGTATCTTAGGTAAATAATATATATTATTTATTTGACGATTTATAGCAAATCAATATTAGCCTCTCGTATAAATACACATTAGGTGATAGATTAACCTTCGCTATTTTCTCACTCTGTGTCGAATATATTTATTTCCTGAATAATTAATCATGGCAAAAAGAACCAAAGCCGAAGCTCTGAAGACCCGGCAAGAACTGATTGAAACTGCCATCGCCCAGTTTGCGCAGCATGGCGTAAGCAAGACGACACTCAACGACATTGCCGACGCTGCTAACGTTACGCGTGGCGCTATCTACTGGCACTTCGAAAACAAGACTCAACTGTTTAATGAGATGTGGTTGCAACAGCCTTCATTGCGAGAGTTAATCCAGGATCACTTGACGGCTGGGTTAGAGCATGACCCATTTCAACAATTGCGTGAAAAATTGATTGTCGGCTTGCAATATATTGCCAAAATTCCCCGCCAGCAGGCGTTGCTGAAAATCTTATATCACAAATGTGAATTTAATGATGAGATGCTGGCCGAGGGAGTGATACGCGAAAAGATGGGCTTCAATCCGCAGACTCTCCGCGAAGTATTGCAGGCGTGTCAGCAACAAGGTTGTGTAGCAAATAACCTCGATTTAGATGTTGTGATGATTATTATTAATGGTGCCTTCAGCGGAATTGTTCAAAACTGGTTAATGAATATGGCGGGTTATGATCTTTATAAACAAGCCCCCGCTCTGGTCGATAACGTATTAAGAATGTTCATGCCAGATGAAAACATAACGAAATTAATTCATCAAACGAATGAATTAAGTGTCATGTAAATTCACATTCTGTCCTGAAAATTCAGTTCGTCACAGTTAACCAGTTTTAGTGGATTAACTGAGTTCATATTGCGGCATTTGTCTGTTTCTGTTGCCAGCAGTTCAATCCACTGCATCAGTAAAGTATCAAACAGAAAAACGAAGACAGCGAAAACGACGAGCCACCAATACTTGCGAATCATTACCTGAGCCTGTGTATGTTTAACCAAGTCTGGCAGGAAATATACACGAAATGAATAATCTGAAAACCAGGCTTACACTTCCTTTACTTTGCAATGAGATCGGGGTCAACTTCGCTTAACCGGCTTCGTTTTGACAGGTTGCCGGTCTTTCTTTTTTTCACTTTCGCCAGTTCTTCCGCAGAGTAATGCGACGCGACATCCAGCCGTCGAAGCCCCATTTTGATGTACTCGCTGTTGATCTCAATACCAATGAATTTTCGCCCGCTAGAGACGGCTACGGCACCGGTAGTAAAGCTACCGGCAAACGGGTCGAGAACGATATCGCCTGGGTTGGAAGAGGCGAGAATAATGCGTTTCAGTAAGGCTTCCGGTTTTTGCGTCGGGTGGTTCTCATATTCATCCATCAAATAACGCACGCGCGGAAAATCCCAGACGTTACCCGGTACTTTTTGATGATTGTATGGCTGTGGAGGATTTTTGCGATAATCGATCAACGCGCGCTGCGATCCGGTTTTGGCTTCTACCAGAATAGCATCACCGTTGAATGTGTAGTTCTTTGCGTCTTTCACCATCATCAGGATGGGTTCGTACATGGAGCCGTAGTGTTTTTTCGCCTGTACTCCAGAACTGTCATATGACCAGACGATGCGACTTTTGATGGTAAAAAGCTTGCGGCACTGGAGATCGATAAAGGGCATGTTTTCCGTGCTGTTCATGATGTACATGCTGCCCTGCTTTTTCAGAACGCGGTGGCACTCTGCAATCACTTCAAACAGCCAGTCGATAAACAGATCTTCTTTCCAGGCTTCGATCAGACCATCAAAATTTTTACCGATGTTATATGGTGGGTCGGCAAAGATCAGATCGACACTTTCGGCGGGGATCTTTTTAAGTTCGGCAAGCGCATCACCGTGAATAATGGTCTTAGCTTCATTACCAAACCGGGTCGGTTCACATCCTGTTCTCATGGTCACTCCCTTTGTGACACCTATAAAAAAGGCGCTTCCCCATGCCGAGTAGCGCCTTTTTAATCAAGCATTTAGCTAACCTGAATTAGTTCATGCCGTATTTTTTCAATTTTTTACGCAGCGTACCACGGTTGATGCCCATCATCAGCGCAGCACGGGTCTGGTTACCACGGGTGTATTGCATCACCATGTCCAACAGGGGCTGTTCTACTTCAGCCAGTACCAGCTCATAGAGGTCATTCACATCCTGACCATTCAGTTGAGCAAAATAGTTCTTCAGTGCCTGTTTAACCGAGTCACGCAGGGGTTTTTGGGTTACCTGATCCTGAGAGTTAACGGTAGAAACGGTCAGTACGTCAGAATTTACGCGTTGTTCGAACATAGTTCTGTCAGCTCTTTATTTCTGTTTACGCAAAATTTTCGAAGTATGCCTCCAACGCCTCCAGCTGTTCGCTGGCATCCTCAATGGCGTTGAATGTGCGCCGAAACTGGTCATTTGGAGCGTGTTCCTGGAGATACCAGGAAACGTGTTTACGTGCAATTCGGTACCCTTTTGCCGGACCATAAAAGTCATGCAGTTCCCGAACGTGCGCGCAAAGCAAGCGCTTAACCTCTGCCAAAGGCAGCGGGGGCAGCAACTCCCCAGTGTCCAGATAATGCTGGATTTCCCGAAAGATCCAGGGTCTTCCCTGAGCTGCGCGGCCTATCATCAGGGCATCCGCCCCTGTATAGTCGAGCACAGCTCTGGCTTTAAGCGGGTCAGTAATGTCGCCATTCGCGATAACCGGAATGGAAACTTTCTGCTTAACTGCCCGAATACTGTCGTACTCAGCTTCTCCATTGAACAAACAGGCGCGTGTACGGCCATGAATGGTCAGAGCCTGAATGCCACAGTCTTCAGCCAGTTGGGCAATCTCTTCGCAGTTACGGTGTTCCGGTGCCCAGCCGGTGCGAATCTTCAGGGTAACAGGAACGTCCACTGCATTGACGACCTCGGTAAGGATCGATTTAACGACATCCGGGTACTGCAAGAGGGCTGAACCTGCGAGCTTGCGATTCACTTTTTTAGCCGGGCAACCCATATTGATATCAATAATCTGGGCACCGCTTTCCACGTTAATACGTGCTGCATCTGCCATTTCTTTCGGATCGCTACCAGCAATTTGCACGGTGCGAATACCGGGTTCATCAATGTGCACCATCCGTAAACGAGATTTGTCGCTTTCCCAAACCTGTGGGTTAGAAGACATCATCTCGGATACTGTCAATCCGGCTCCCATCTCGTAGCACAACGTCCGAAAAGGTCTGTCTGTAATGCCAGCCATGGGCGCTGCGATCAGGCGATTTCTGAGCTGATATTGTCCGATGCGCATGAGTTAAGAAATGACCATACTGTGACTGCAAGGCGGCGTATATTACGCATTTTTTGCACGAGATGAAAGGCCAAACTTTGACCAATCCTCTGAGATGGATCAAAGAATTGCATTTAAAATGAGCGTGGTGCGATAATTACTCATAAAAATCATCATATTAGAAAATAG
>NZ_SJWV01000280.1:0-3546 GCF_004352695.1 Escherichia sp. KCJ4928 | reverse complement strand
ATCGCGCACGCAGCGCGTTAAACATGAATTCTGTTGTCCAGACAATATCCTGATGATGTAATCCGGCAATAAATTTAATGTTATTTTTAACAATAACATCACGGCGATAAACCCCCATCCAGACAACGTGAGTCCAACGGCGCGAAGAAAGCCCCATCCGCAGCCAGTCCGGGCCGGTTAATACGCCGGTTGAGCGAAGGCGATCGCTGGGGATGGATTGCCAGGTTTCTCCCGTTTCACGAAAACACCAGTCAGCGTTGCACTGCGCCACGTCGAGGTCATCCTCTAACGCCATGGTCATCAGCGTTTCGTACATGGTGGGATAGACCTCATCGTCAGCATCGACAAAAGCGACATATTTGCCCGTCGCCACCTCGATCCCACGATTACGCGCTACCGATGCGCCAGCATTCGCCTGATGCAACAAACGAACGTGCGGATAGTTTTCTGCGTAATGCTTTGCTATTTCAACAGAATTATCCGTTGAACCATCGTTAATAATAATGATTTCCAGAGCAGTCCAGGTTTGCGTAATTAAAGATTCCATACAAGTGCGGAAATCATCGCCCGCATTATATAACGGAATAATAACACTAAGTTTATTGGTGCTGTTCATCATAAATTACCGACGACCTCTGAAGTTATCCTGACGTTTTACAGGCTTTGTATTAAGAAACTATTAAGCCTGTGAGATATTATTTTTACAGGTGAGAGAGTCACTTCAGGGTAGAGAGATAATGAGAGCAGCTATATAAGAGATCAGCGCAATTACGATATCTTTATTACACTGACAGGATTTTACATATTTAACGGATTATCCTCAGGCAAAAGGGCTGGAATACCAGCCCTTGTTCGTGTTAATCCCAACTCAGAATTACTTTCCCGGACTGGCCCGAACGCATAGCGTCAAAGCCCTTCTGGAAATCATCGATAGAGAAACGATGGGTAATGATCGGCGAGAGATCCAGACCTGACTGAATCAGCGCCGCCATCTTGTACCAGGTTTCAAACATCTCACGACCGTAAATACCTTTAATGAACAAGCCTTTAAAGATTACTTTGGTCCAGTCGATAGACATATCGGACGGTGGAATACCCAGCATCGCAATACGACCGCCGTGGTTCATGGTATCGAGCATGGTACGAAACGCTGGCGGCGCGCCGGACATTTCCAGACCGACATCAAAGCCTTCGGTCATGCCCAGTTCAGCCATCACATCATTAAGGTTTTCTTTCGCGACGTTAACCGCACGGGTGATACCCATTTTGCGCGCCAGCTCAAGGCGGTATTCGTTAACATCGGTGATCACCACATTGCGTGCACCAACGTGTTTCGCCACCGCCGCAGCCATAATACCTATCGGACCTGCACCAGAAACCAGCACATCTTCGCCCACCAGATCGAACGACAGCGCGGTATGCACGGCGTTACCGAAGGGATCAAAAATGGAAGCCAGGTCGTCGGAGATATTGTCGGGGATTTTGAAGGCGTTGAACGCCGGGATCACCAGATATTCGGCGAAGCAGCCCGGACGGTTAACGCCGACGCCGATCGTGTTGCGGCACAGATGGGTACGACCGCCACGACAGTTGCGACAGTGACCGCAGGTGATATGGCCTTCGCCAGAAACGCGATCGCCGATTTTGAAGCCTTTCACTTCCTGACCAATACCTACCACTTCACCGACATATTCATGGCCTACGACCATCGGCACCGGGATGGTTTTTTGCGACCACTCATCCCAGTTATAGATGTGAACGTCAGTCCCGCAGATGGCTGTTTTACGGATTTTAATCAGCAGATCGTTATGCCCGAGTTCCGGTACAGGAACGTCGGTCATCCAGATGCCCTCTTCCGCTTTCAGTTTGGATAACGCTTTCATCTCACATCCTCAGGCGATAACGCCCAGTTGTTTACCAATACGCGTGAATGCTTCTACTGCACGCGTAATTTGCTCAGGGGTATGCGCCGCAGACATCTGGGTACGAATACGCGCCTGACCTTTCGGAACGACCGGATAGAAGAAACCGGTGACGTAAATGCCCTCTTTTTGCAGCTCACGGGCAAATTTCTGCGCCACTACTGCATCGCCAAGCATGACCGGAATAATGGCATGATCGGCTCCCGCCAGGGTAAAGCCCGCCGCCGACATTTGCTCACGGAACTGGCGCGCGTTCGCCCACAGACGGTCACGCAGTTCGCTGCCCGCTTCGACCATCTCCAGTACTTTGATGGACGCGGCAACAATGGCCGGTGCCAGCGAGTTGGAGAACAGGTACGGACGAGAACGCTGGCGCAGCCACTCAACCACCTCTTTGCGCGCCGCGGTATAACCACCAGAAGCCCCGCCCAGCGCTTTACCAAGCGTACCGGTGATAATATCGACCCGGCCCATCACATCGCAGTATTCATGGGAACCACGACCATTTTCACCGACAAAACCGACCGCGTGGGAGTCGTCTACCATCACCAGGGCATCGTATTTATCTGCCAGATCGCAAACGCCCTTCAGATTGGCAATCACGCCGTCCATCGAGAATACACCATCGGTGGCAATCAGCACATGACGCGCACCGGCTTCACGCGCTTCTTTCAGACGAGCTTCAAGCTCCTGCATATCGTTGTTGGCATAGCGATAGCGTTTAGCTTTACACAGACGCACACCATCAATAATAGACGCGTGGTTCAGTGCGTCGGAGATAATGGCGTCTTCCGCGCCCAGCAGCGTTTCAAACAGGCCACCGTTAGCATCAAAGCAGGAAGAGTAGAGAATCGCATCTTCCATCCCCAGGAAGGCCGCCAGTTTTTGTTCAAGCTCTTTATGGCTGTCCTGAGTGCCGCAAATAAAACGCACCGAAGCCATGCCGAAACCGTGAGAATCCATTCCCGCCTTTGCCGCCGCAATCAGATCAGGATGATTCGCCAGCCCGAGATAGTTGTTGGCACAAAAGTTAATGACGTGGCTTCCATCAGCCACAGTGATATCTGCTTGCTGCGCAGACGTAATAATGCGCTCTTCTTTAAACAACCCTTCCGCCCGTGCGGTTTCCAGATCGTTGGTTAACTGCTGATAAAATTCTCCACGCATTGCGATTCTCCAGACAGGGCAAATTCCAGCACATATTACCCAAACTTATAGGTCGCGACGAGATGACGCGTTAACACTTCTGCAAAATTCAGGATAAATAACGTGTAACTTGATGTCTCTCAACACCTACAGATAGTAGAAAAACTGTACAGTTTTGGCTGGGCATAATGATGATTGATTTTACTGCATTGATATAAAAAGAAAAAATGATGCCAAAGCATCATTTTTCCTATCTCAGTTGGTATCAAAACGCTACCCACTAATGGAGGGAAACCTATTTTCTTGAAAGGAAAATTCTCAGCGCCTGCATTTTTGCCCCTAAAGTGTTACTCCTGAAGCAGCGAAACAAATCGAACCATTTTCCTCTCCCCAGATAGTTTAGGTTGAAGAGATCGGGGCGTTTGTAATAGCACATGACAAAAATGCCCTGGTCATCATCCACAATGTTATTATTTAG
>NZ_SJWV01000027.1:0-34969 GCF_004352695.1 Escherichia sp. KCJ4928 | reverse complement strand
GTTTATAATTGGTTGATCCTACTTTCATTATGATTTGCTCATATTTGGTAGAACATGTAACCATGGATTCACATATGCCATATACTTTGACCATGAGGGATGCTTGCGTGGCGTTTCATGGTGAACAGGAGATTTTTCAATGATTAAACGCGTATTGGTTGTTTCAATGGTAGGTCTGTCTCTTGTCGGTTGTGTTAATAACGACACCCTGTCAGGGGATGTTTATACCGCTTCTGAAGCGAAACAAGTACAGAATGTCAGCTATGGCACCATCGTTAACGTACGTCCGGTACAGATTCAGGGCGGTGATGATTCCAACGTTATCGGTGCAATTGGCGGTGCTGTTCTTGGTGGTTTCCTGGGGAATACTGTTGGTGGCGGAACCGGGCGTTCTCTGGCTACTGCAGCAGGCGCTGTTGCAGGTGGCGTAGCTGGTCAGGGCGTACAGAGTGCAATGAACAAAACGCAGGGTGTCGAGCTGGAAATTCGTAAAGACGATGGTAATACCATCATGGTGGTACAGAAACAAGGCAACACTCGTTTCTCTCCGGGCCAACGTGTCGTACTGGCCAGCAATGGCAGTCAGGTGACCGTTTCTCCGCGCTAAATAAGTTTGCGTGTGGTCAGGTTACTGACCACACGCCCCCTTCATTTCACCCTTTGGCCTGTAACTCAATGATATTATGCTCAAGTTTTGCGATGAGCGTAATCAGTTGCTCCAGTTCCTCTGCGGAGATGCCATGTAATATTTCCGCGCGGGTTTTGTTAATAACAGCTTCCATTTCGCTGATCAGTGGCTCTGCCTTTTCCGTCAGTTTAATACGTTTAGCCCGACGATCGCTGGCACAAGTTTGACGCGAAATTAACCCTTTTTCTTCCAGTTGGTCCAGAGTACGGACCAGTGATGGCTGCTCGATGCCAATCGCTTTTGCCAGTTGAATTTGCGACTGGTCTGGAGGTAACTGATGGATATTGTGTAACGTAACCCAATGGGTTTGTGTTAACTCCAGCGGTTTCAGGCGATGGTCTATCAGAGCACGCCATATGCGCACCAACCGTGCCAGATCAGAACCTAGTGGCGATTCCAATTTCATCTCCTTATAATTAGCTTGCTAAGATATTATGCGGCTTTTAGAATAGTGTGCAGCAATTGTATTGCTAAAACAAATGTATTGCTGCATTTGGTTACCGTCAGACATATTTTTCAGAAATTGCGCGTAAATTTTTCGCACTTAAAGAATATTTATTAATCTAACGCAATATATTCGGTCGTAAAGGA
The DNA here is from genome assembly GCF_004352695.1 of Escherichia sp. KCJ4928. NCBI lineage: Bacteria > Pseudomonadati > Pseudomonadota > Gammaproteobacteria > Enterobacterales > Enterobacteriaceae > Escherichia > Escherichia sp. KCJ4928. The sequence continues at coordinate 33,690 of NZ_SJWV01000027.1, read as the reverse complement.
ATCTACTTTGTGAAGTTTATGCTCAATGCAACAGGATTGCCCTTACAAGATCTGGTGTTCGGTGCGTCCGTCTATTTTCCTCCGTTTTTCAAAGCCTTCGCGTTTGGATTCGTCATCTGGCTTGTCGTACACCGCCTGCTTCGTGGCTGGATCTACGCCGGTGACATCTGGCATCCCTTGTTAATGGATTTATCGCTGTTTGCGATTTGCGTTTGCCTTGCTCTGGCAATACTGATTGCGTGGTAACTATGTCAATTAAAACAATTAAGTATTTCTCAACAATCATTGTAGCGATAGTTGCGGTTCTTGCCGGATGGTGGCTGTGGAATTATTACATGCAATCTCCGTGGACACGCGACGGGAAAATACGCGCAGAAAAGGTTTCTATCACCCCACAGGTGTCGGGACGTATTGTTGAGCTGAATATAAAAGACAACCAACTGGTTAACGCGGGGGATCTTCTGCTCACGATCGATAAAACGCCCTTTCAGATCGCCGAGCTGAACGCACAGGCTCAGCTGGCGAAAGCGCAATCTGACCTCGCAAAAGCCAATAACGAAGCGAATCGTCGTCGTCATCTCTCACAAAATTTTATTTCTGCCGAAGAACTCGATACCGCTAACCTCAATGTTAAAGCGATGCAGGCCAGTGTTAATGCCGCACAGGCCACGCTGAAACAGACACAATGGCAACTGGCGCAAACGGAAATTCGCGCCCCGGTGAGTGGTTGGGTGACTAACCTCACTACCCGCATCGGCGATTACGCTGACACCGGGAAACCGCTGTTTGCCCTTGTCGACAGCCACTCGTTTTACGTCATTGGTTATTTTGAAGAAACCAAGTTGCGCCATATCCGCGAAGGTGCACCAGCACAAATTACCCTCTATAGTGATAACAAAACGTTACGGGGTCACGTTTCCAGTATCGGTCGGGCGATTTATGATCAAAGCGTTGAAAGTGACTCAAGCCTTATTCCGGATGTGAAACCTAACGTCCCCTGGGTTCGTCTCGCCCAACGCGTTCCCGTCCGCTTTGCGCTGGATAAAGTTCCAGGCGATGTCACGCTGGTGTCGGGCACCACCTGTAGCATTGCCGTAGGTCAATAATGAACGCATCGTCATGGTCCTTGCGCAATTTGCCCTGGTTCAAGGCCACGCTGGCGCAATGGCGTTATGCGTTACGCAATACCATTGCCATGTGTCTGGCGCTGACGGTTGCCTATTATTTGAATCTGGATGAACCCTATTGGGCGATGACCTCGGCTGCAGTGGTTAGCTTTCCCACCGTTGGCGGTGTCATCAGCAAAAGCCTCGGACGCATCGCTGGCAGTTTACTGGGAGCCATTGCGGCACTGCTTCTTGCCGGGCATACGCTCAATGAGCCGTGGTTTTTTCTATTGAGCATGTCGGCGTGGCTTGGCTTTTGTACCTGGGCCTGTGCGCACTTCACGAATAACGTCGCGTATGCATTTCAACTGGCGGGCTACACGGCTGCCATCATCGCCTTTCCGATGGTTAATATTACTGAGGCCAGCCAGCTGTGGGATATCGCTCAGGCGCGCGTTTGCGAGGTGATAGTCGGTATTTTGTGCGGCGGCATGATGATGATGATCCTGCCTAGCAGTTCCGATGCTACAGCCCTTTTAACCGCATTGAAAAACATGCACGCCCGATTACTGGAACATGCCAGTTTACTCTGGCAGCCTGAAACAAACGATGCCATTCGTGCAGCACATGAGGGGGTGATTGGGCAGATACTGACCATGAATTTGCTGCGTATCCAGGCTTTCTGGAGCCACTATCGTTTTCGCCAGCAAAACGCGCGCCTTAATGCGCTACTCCACCAGCAATTACGTATGACCAGTGTCATCTCCAGCCTGCGACGTATGTTGCTCAACTGGCCCTCACCGCCAGGTGCCACGCGAGAAATTCTCGAACAATTGCTGACGGCGCTCGCCAGTTCGCAAACAGATGCTTACACCGTCGCACGTATTATCGCCCCGCTACGCCCGACCAACGTCGCCGACTACCGGCACGTCGCCTTCTGGCAGCGACTACGTTATTTTTGCCGCCTTTATCTGCAAAGTAGTCAGGAATTACATCGTCTGCAAAGCGGTGTAGATGATCATGCCAGACTCGCACGGACATCCGCTCTGGCTCGTCATACCGACAACGCCGAAGCTATGTGGAGCGGGCTGCGTACATTTTGTACGTTGATGATGATTGGCGCATGGAGTATTGCATCGCAATGGGATGCCGGTGCCAATGCATTAACGCTGGCAGCAATTAGCTGCGTACTCTACTCCGCCGTCGCAGCACCGTTTAAGTCGTTGTCACTGCTGATGCGCACGCTGGTGTTACTTTCGCTATTCAGCTTTGTGGTCAAATTTGGCCTGATGGTCCAGATTAGCGATCTGTGGCAATTTTTACTGTTTCTCTTTCCACTGCTGGCGACAATGCAGCTTCTTAAATTGCAGATGCCCAAATTTGCCGCACTGTGGGGGCAACTGATTGTTTTTATGGGTTCGTTTATCGCTGTCACTAATCCCCCGGTGTATGATTTTGCTGATTTTCTTAACGATAATCTGGCAAAAATCGTTGGCGTTGCGCTGGCTTGGCTAGCGTTCGCCATTCTGCGTCCAGGATCGGATGCTCGTAAAAGCCGCCGCCATATTCGCGCGCTGCGCCGGGATTTTGTCGATCAGCTAAGCCGCCATCCAACACTGAGTGAAAGCGAATTTGAATCGCTCACTTATCATCACGTCAGTCAGTTGAGTAACAGCCAGGATGCGCTGGCTCGCCGTTGGTTATTACGCTGGGGTGTAGTGCTGCTGAACTGTTCTCATGTTGTCTGGCAATTGCGCGACTGGGAATCGCGTTCCGATCCGTTATCGCGAGTACGGGATAACTGTATTTCACTGTTGCGGGGAGTGATGAGTGAGCGTGGCGTTCAGCAAAAATCACTGGCGGCCACACTTGAAGAATTACAGCGGATTTGCGACAGCCTTGCCCGTCATCATCAACCTGCCGCCCGTGAGCTGGCGGCAATTGTCTGGCGGCTGTACTGCTCGCTTTCGCAACTTGAGCAAGCACCACCGCAAGGTACGCTGGCCTCTTAATTACTTAATTACACCACAGGCATAGCGTTCACCGCCACCGCCCAGCGGTTTAGGTTGATCGGACATATTATCGCCGCCAACGTGGACCATCAGCGCTTTGTCTTTGATTTCATCCAGTGATTTCAGACGAGGCGCGATGACGGCATCGGTAGCTTTGCCGTCATTATTGACGACCAGTGCAGGCAGATCGCCTAAATGCCCGGCACCTTCTGGCCCTTCATGTTTACCGGTATTTTGTGGATCAAGATGCCCGCCTGCGGATTCCGCGGCGCTGGCTTTGCCATCTTTGGTGGCTGGCTGGCAGCTTCCTTTGGCATGAATATGGAAGCCATGTTCACCGGGGGGTAATGCTTTCAGATCGGGCGAAAACTCCAGACCTTTATCGGTTTCAGTAATGGTGACGCTACCAATTGACTGCCCTACCCCTTGCGACGTGACGAGGTTCATCTCGACTTTTTCACTGGCAGCTTGTGCGCCGGTTGCAACAACCAGCGCCAGAATAGCCAGACTAAAACGTTTCATAGGACCTCCGTTCATTGTGCATTCCTGAATAAGTGTAAACCAGTGACACATTTTTGAACGGCGGCTATTCCTAAAAGTGCTTACGGTACGTCGTACCCCAGTGCCGCTTTACGGATACGAAACCATTGTTGACGGGTCATTTTCAGTGTTTCTGCTTCGACAGCTGCCCGTACGCGCTCAATTTTACCTGAACCGATAATTGGCAGCGGCTGCGATGGTAAACGTAATACCCAGGCGTAAACCACCTGTTCAATCGAGCCCGCGTTTAACTCCTCTGCCACCACAGCCAGTTCATCACGCAGCTGCTGGAAATAATCATCATTAAACAGACGACCACCACCAAGGCAGGACCACGCCATCGGACGAACACGCAGTTGTTGTAGTTGGTCGAGCGTGCCATCCAGCAGTAACGGCTGATGCACCGGGGATATTTCCACCTGATTAGTGGCAAGGGTAAACGGCAGACGTGATTGCAACAGGGCAAATTGCGCAGGCGTAAAGTTCGATACGCCAAAATGACGCACTTTGCCGCTCTGATGCAGATGTTTGAACGCGTCCGCCACTTCATCGGCATCCATTAACGGGTCTGGTCGGTGGATTAACAGCAGATCCAGATGATCGGTCGCGAGATTAATTAGCGACTGTTCGGCGCTCTTAATGATGTGATCGCGGTCAGTGATGTAATGACCAATGACGTTTTCTTCACGCGCGGTCGTCGCGATACCGCATTTACTGACGATTTCCATCCGTTCACGCAGGTGAGGTGCCAGTTTCAGTGCCTCGCCAAACGCCGCTTCGCACTGATAGCCACCATAAATATCAGCATGGTCCACGGTGGTCACGCCGAGATCCAGATGCTCTTCAATAAAACTGACCAGCTGGCGGGCGGACATATTCCAGTCCATCAATCGCCAGTAGCCCATAACAAAACGGGAAAACTCCGGGCCTTGCGGCGCAATAGTAATACGCTGAACCATAATCGCTTCCTCTTATCAGATATGAGAGGAGTATACGCAAGATTAGGTTCAAAAGAGTGATGGTTGCTCCGGTTCGTCTGATGACGCTGGCTTATTTGCGCGTAATTTGCGCATTAATCGCTGCCGACAAAGGCGCAGCACCTCTTGTTTTTCGCCATCGCTCATTTTATTCCAGTTAAAACGCTCATCACGACTACGAAAACAGCCGCGACAAAACCCGCGTTCGTCAGACTGGCAAATTCCCCGGCACGGGCTCTGGACGGGAAAGAACTCTAATTGCTCCGCCACTTCGCCCTCCTCAGATAAGATTATTACCATTATTGAAGCTGTTAATGTCCAAAGTAGCAACTTTGCTTGCACTAGACCGACTGGTCTACTACACTCCAACGCATGAACAAACACACCGAACATGATACTCGCGAACATCTCCTGGCGACGGGCGAGCAACTTTGCCTGCAACGTGGATTCACCGGGATGGGGCTAAGCGAATTACTAAAAACCGCTGAAGTGCCGAAAGGGTCCTTCTATCACTACTTTCGCTCTAAAGAAGCGTTTGGCGTTGCCATGCTTGAGCGTCATTACGCCGCATATCACCAGCGACTGACTGAGTTGCTGCAATCCGGCGAAGGTAACTACCGCGACCGCATACTGGCTTATTACCAGCAAACACTGAACCAGTTTTGCCAACATGGAACCATCAGTGGTTGCCTGACAGTAAAACTCTCTGCCGAAGTGTGCGATCTGTCAGAAGATATGCGCAGCGCGATGGATAAAGGTGCTCGCGGCGTGATCGCCCTGCTCTCTCAGGCGCTGGAAAATGGCCGTGAGAACCATTGTTTAACCTTTTGTGGCGAACCGCTACAACAGGCACAAGTGCTTTACGCACTATGGCTGGGTGCGAATCTGCAGGCCAAAATTTCGCGCAGTTTCGAGCCACTGGAAAACGCGCTGGCCCATGTAAAAAACATTATTGCGACGCCTGCCGTTTAGCAGGCATTTTTTATCACCAGACGACCGGGAGCCTTTATGTCATCTGAAAAACTGTATTCCCCACTGAAAGTGGGCGCGATCACGGCGGCAAACCGTATTTTTATGGCACCGCTGACGCGTCTGCGCAGTATTGAACCGGGTGACATTCCTACCCCGTTGATGGCGGAATACTATCGCCAACGTGCCAGTGCCGGTTTGATTATTAGTGAAGCCACGCAAATTTCTGCCCAGGCAAAAGGATATGCAGGTGCGCCTGGCATCCATAGTCCGGAGCAAATTGCCGCATGGAAAAAAATCACCGCTGGCGTTCATGCTGAAAATGGTCATATGGCCGTGCAGCTGTGGCACACCGGACGCATTTCTCACGCCAGCCTGCAACCTGGCGGTCAGGCACCGGTAGCGCCTTCAGCACTTAGCGCGGGAACACGTACTTCTCTGCGCGATGAAAATGGTCAGGCGATCCGTGTTGAAACATCCATGCCGCGTGCGCTTGAACTGGAAGAGATTCCAGGTATCGTCAATGATTTCCGTCAGGCCATTGCTAACGCGCGTGAAGCCGGTTTTGATCTGGTAGAGCTCCACTCTGCTCACGGTTATTTGCTGCATCAGTTCCTTTCTCCTTCTTCAAACCATCGTACCGATCAGTACGGCGGCAGCGTGGAAAATCGCGCACGTCTGGTACTGGAAGTGGTCGATGCCGGGATTGAAGAATGGGGTGCCGATCGCATTGGCATTCGCGTTTCGCCAATCGGTACTTTCCAGAACACGGATAACGGCGCGAAGGAAGAAACCGATGCACTGTATCTGATTGAACAACTGGGTAAACGCGGCATTGCTTATCTGCATATGTCAGAACCAGATTGGGCGGGGGGTGAACCGTATACTGATGCGTTCCGCGAAAAAGTACGCGCCCGTTTCCACGGTCCGATTATCGGCGCAGGTGCATACACAGTAGAAAAAGCTGAAACGCTGATCGGCAAAGGGTTAATTGATGCGGTGGCATTTGGTCGTGACTGGATTGCGAACCCGGATCTGGTCGCCCGCTTGCAGCGCAAAGCTGAGCTTAACCCACAGCGTGCCGAAAGTTTCTACGGTGGCGGCGCGGAAGGCTATACCGATTACCCGACGTTGTAATCCAACATTGCGAGCGGCGTAAAGCCGCCGCTATACTAAAACAACATTTTGAATCTGTTAGCCATTTTGAGGATAAAAAGATGCGTCTTCTTCATACCATGCTGCGCGTTGGCGATCTGCAACGCTCCATCGATTTTTATACCAAAGTGCTGGGCATGAAACTGCTGCGTACCAGCGAAAACCCGGAATACAAATACTCACTGGCGTTTGTTGGCTACGGCCCGGAAACCGAAGAAGCGGTGATTGAACTGACCTACAACTGGGGCGTGGATAAATACGAACTCGGCACTGCTTATGGTCACATCGCGCTTAGCGTAGATAACGCCGCTGAAGCGTGCGAAAAAATCCGTCAAAACGGGGGTAACGTGACCCGTGAAGCGGGTCCGGTAAAAGGCGGTACTACGGTTATCGCGTTTGTGGAAGATCCGGACGGTTACAAAATTGAGTTAATCGAAGAGAAAGACGCCGGTCGCGGTCTGGGCAACTAATCTCCTGCCGGGCGTGAACTCATCGCGCCCGCATCTTTACTGCATCGACAAGTAATATTTGTCATAATGCGCGCTGCAATTTATACGTATTAAGAGAATCAGATGTCCGATAACGCTCAACTTACCGGTCTGTGCGACCGTTTTCGTGGTTTTTATCCTGTTGTGATCGATGTTGAAACAGCCGGATTTAACGCCAAAACCGATGCGCTGCTTGAGATTGCCGCCATCACCCTGAAAATGGATGAACAAGGCTGGCTGATGCCGGACACCACATTACATTTCCACGTCGAACCATTTGTCGGCGCAAATTTGCAGCCAGAGGCCCTCGCCTTCAACGGCATTGACCCGAACGATCCCGATCGCGGCGCGGTCAGCGAATACGAGGCGCTGCACGAAATTTTTAAAGTTGTACGTAAAGGTATTAAAGCGAGCGGCTGTAACCGCGCCATTATGGTGGCGCACAATGCCAATTTTGATCACAGCTTTATGATGGCCGCCGCAGAACGCGCCTCACTGAAACGTAACCCGTTCCACCCTTTCGCCACTTTTGACACTGCTGCACTGGCCGGGCTGGCACTCGGACAAACCGTATTGTCAAAGGCTTGCCAGACCGCTGGCATGGACTTCGACAGCACCCAGGCGCACTCCGCGCTGTACGACACCGAACGCACTGCTGTGCTGTTTTGTGAAATCGTCAACCGCTGGAAACGTCTGGGAGGCTGGCCGCTACCTGCCGCCGAAGAGGTGTAATCGAGTCGATGCCTGATGACATGCAATGATTCAGGCATCTATAGTGAGGCTATTCCACGCATCAAGCATGATATTCACGGGGAATAGCGTTAATGGCAGATAATCCAGACCCTTCATCGCTCCTGCCGGACGTGTTTTCACCGGCGACCCGCGACTGGTTTCTTCGCGCCTTTAAACAGCCGACCGCTGTCCAGTCGCAAACCTGGCATGTGGCGGCGCGAAGCGAACATGCGCTGGTGATTGCACCGACCGGCTCCGGGAAAACGCTGGCAGCATTTCTCTACGCCCTCGATCGGCTCTTCCGCGAAGGCGGCGAAGATACCCGCGAGGCGCATAAGCGTAAAACCTCACGCATCCTCTATATTTCACCGATAAAAGCTCTGGGCACCGACGTTCAGCGCAACTTGCAGCTCCCGTTGAAGGGTATTGCCGATGAACGGCGGCGGCGCGGCGAAACGGAAGTCAATCTTCGCGTAGGGATCCGTACTGGCGATACGCCTGCACAGGAACGCAGCAAACTCACCCGTAATCCGCCGGATATTCTGATCACCACACCCGAATCACTCTATCTGATGCTGACCTCCCGCGCGCGCGAAACGCTACTCGGCGTCGAAACGGTAATTATTGATGAAGTCCACGCGGTAGCGGGCAGTAAACGTGGTGCGCATCTGGCGTTAAGTCTGGAGCGGCTCGATGCGCTGCTCCACACCTCAGCACAGCGAATTGGCCTTTCTGCCACTGTGCGCTCAGCCAGCGATGTGGCAGCATTTCTTGGTGGCGATCGCCCGGTTACGGTAGTCAACCCGCCCGCAATGCGCCATCCGCAGATACGAATTGTCGTACCGGTCGCCAATATGGATGATGTCTCATCGGTCGCCAGCGGCACCGGCGAAGACAGCCATGCCGGCCGGGAAGGCTCCATCTGGCCATATATTGAAACGGGTATCCTTGATGAAGTGTTGCGCCATCGCTCGACCATTGTCTTTACTAATTCACGTGGGCTGGCGGAAAAACTGACGGCACGATTAAATGAGCTTTACGCCGCACGCTTACAGCGTTCCCCGTCTATCGCCGTTGATGCGGCCCATTTCGAGTCGACCTCCGGCGCAACCTCTAACCGTGTACAAAGTAGCGACGTTTTTATTGCCCGCTCACACCACGGCTCCGTCTCTAAAGAACAACGAGCAATCACCGAACAGGCGCTGAAATCGGGTGAATTACGCTGCGTGGTCGCAACCTCCAGTCTTGAACTGGGGATTGATATGGGCGCGGTGGATCTGGTGATTCAGGTGGCAACGCCGCTTTCTGTTGCCAGTGGGTTACAACGCATTGGTCGCGCCGGACATCAGGTTGGCGGTGTATCTAAAGGGCTGTTTTTCCCCCGTACCCGGCGTGATTTAGTCGATTCCGCAGTCATTGTAGAGTGTATGTTCGCAGGCAGGCTGGAAAACCTGACACCGCCGCATAATCCACTCGACGTCCTTGCGCAGCAAACCGTTGCCGCCGCGGCGATGGAGGCATTACAAGTAGACGAATGGTACTCCCGCGTACGCCGTGCCGCACCGTGGAAAGATCTGCCAAGACGTGTTTTTGACGCCACGCTGGATATGCTTTCCGGGCGCTATCCCTCTGGCGATTTTTCTGCTTTTCGCCCCAAACTGGTCTGGAACAGGGAGACCGGGATATTGACCGCCCGACCTGGCGCTCAATTGTTGGCGGTTACCAGCGGCGGCACCATTCCGGATCGTGGCATGTATAGCGTGTTATTACCCGAAGGTGAAGAACAGGCCGGTTCGCGGCGGGTGGGTGAACTGGATGAGGAGATGGTATATGAGTCGCGGGTGAACGACATTATCACTCTCGGCGCTACCTCATGGCGGATCCAGCAAATCACCCGCGATCAGGTGATTGTGACTCCTGCTCCGGGTCGTTCTGCCCGGCTCCCCTTCTGGCGTGGTGAAGGTAACGGACGTCCGGCTGAATTAGGCGAGATGATCGGCGATTTTCTTCATTTGCTGGCGGATGGCGCGTTCTTTTCCGGGACTATTCCCCCGTGGCTGGCAGAAGAAAATACGATCGCCAATATTCAGGGGTTGATTGACGAGCAACGCAACGCGACGGGCATCGTTCCGGGGAGTCGCCATCTGGTCCTCGAACGGTGCCGTGATGAAATTGGCGACTGGCGTATTATTTTGCACTCTCCCTATGGAAGACGGGTGCATGAACCCTGGGCGCTGGCGATTGCCGGGCGAATACATGCCCTATGGGGCGCTGACGCGTCTGTGGTCGCCAGTGATGACGGCATTGTTGCGCGCATTCCTGACACTGATGGTAAATTGCCCGACGCCGCGATTTTTTTGTTTGAACCAGAAAAGTTGCTGCAAATTGTCCGCGAGGCGGTAGGCAGCTCGGCACTTTTCGCCGCCCGTTTTCGCGAATGCGCCGCGCGGGCATTATTAATGCCGGGGCGCACTCCGGGCCATCGCACCCCGCTTTGGCAACAACGGCTGCGCGCCAGTCAGTTGCTGGAAATCGCTCAGGGATATCCGGATTTTCCGGTCATTCTCGAAACCCTACGCGAATGTCTGCAAGATGTTTATGATCTTCCCGCACTGGAACGTTTGATGCGTCGCCTGAACGGTGGCGAAATTCAAATATCCGATGTAACGACCACTACGCCCTCGCCTTTCGCCACAAGTTTATTGTTCGGCTATGTCGCGGAATTTATGTACCAGAGCGACGCCCCGCTGGCAGAGCGCCGGGCATCCGTACTGTCGCTGGACAGCGAGTTACTGCGCAATCTACTCGGACAGGTCGATCCGGGGGAATTACTCGACCCGCAGGTCATTCGCCAGGTGGAAGAAGAGTTGCAACGACTGGCTCCTGGCAGAAGAGCGAAAGATGAAGAAGGATTGTTCGACCTGCTGCGCGAACTGGGGCCAATGACCGTTGAAGACCTGGCGCAACGGCATACAGGCAGCAGTGAAGAGGTTGCGTCGTATCTGGAAAATCTTCTTGCAGTAAAACGAATCTTCCCAGCGATGATTAGCGGACAGGAGCGTCTTGCCTGTATGGATGATGCCGCCAGGCTGCGTGATGCCCTCGGCGTACGACTACCAGAGTCATTGCCAGAGATTTATTTACATAGAGTCAGTTACCCGCTTCGCGATCTCTTTCTGCGCTATCTCCGGGCTCATGCTCTGGTCACGGCTGAACAACTGGCTCATGAGTTTAGTCTCGGTATTGCCATTGTCGAAGAGCAGCTTCAGCAACTGCGTGAACAGGGTCTGGTGATGAATCTGCAACAAGACATCTGGGTGAGCGATGAAGTATTTCGTCGTCTGCGTTTGCGCTCGCTGCAAGCCGCCAGAGAAGCGACGCGTCCCGTTGCAGCCACGACCTATGCGCGATTGCTGCTGGAACGTCAGGGCGTATTACCCGCCACCGATGGTAGCCCGGCGCTCTTTGCCTCAACATCGCCAGGCGTTTATGAGGGCGTAGATGGCGTGATGCGGGTGATCGAACAGCTTGCCGGAGTCGGTTTACCCGCCTCACTCTGGGAAAGCCAGATCCTGCCTGCCCGCGTACGCGACTATTCGTCAGAAATGCTCGATGAATTACTGGCAACCGGTGCGGTTATCTGGTCGGGGCAAAAAAAACTGGGTGAAGATGACGGCCTGGTGGCACTGCATCTACAGGAATATGCTGCAGAATCGTTCACTCCCGCCGAAGCGGATCAGGCGAATCGTTCGGCGCTGCAACAAGCGATAGTCGCTGTTCTGGCTGACGGAGGAGCCTGGTTTGCACAACAAATCAGCCAACGGATACGCGACAAAATCGGCGAATCGGTTGATCTCTCTGCCCTGCAAGAGGCGTTATGGGCGCTGGTCTGGCAAGGCGTCATCACCAGCGACATTTGGGCACCGTTACGCGCCCTCACCCGCAGCAGTTCCAACGCACGCACCTCAACTCGCCGCAGTCACCGGGCTCGTCGTGGACGTCCTGTCTATGCGCAACCCGTCTCGCCGCTGGTATCTTACAACACACCAAATCTGGCTGGACGCTGGTCGTTATTGCAGGTGGAGCCACTAAACGATACCGAAAGGATGCTGGCGCTGGCGGAAAATATGCTCGACCGCTACGGCATCATCAGTCGTCAGGCGGTGATAGCCGAAAATATCCCTGGCGGGTTTCCATCGATGCAAACGCTTTGTCGAAGTATGGAAGACTCCGGGCGAATTATGCGAGGTCGTTTTGTAGAAGGTCTGGGTGGCGCGCAATTCGCTGAACGTCTGACTATTGACCGATTGCGCGATCTGGCGACACAAGCCACGCAAACGCGCCACTATACACCAGTGGCGCTCTCTGCCAACGATCCGGCTAATGTGTGGGGAAATCTTCTGCCCTGGCCTGCACATCCGGCAACGCTGGTTCCAACGCGTCGGGCGGGTGCGCTGGTGGTCGTTTCTGGCGGCAAATTGTTACTCTATCTGGCGCAAGGTGGCAAAAAAATGCTGGTCTGGCAGGAAAAAGAGGAATTACTCGCCCCAGAGGTTTTCCACGCGCTGACTACCGCACTGCGTCGCGAACCACGGCTGCGCTTTACGCTAACAGAAGTGAATGATCTACCGGTCCGGCAAACGCCGATGTTTACGCTGCTGCGTGAGGCGGGATTTTCAAGTTCGCCACAAGGGCTGGATTGGGGATAGAGAAAGGACTGACGGATGCCCGTTCGCATCCGTCAGTATTGCAGGACGGATTATTCCGCGTCCGGCTCTTCAGACTTGTATTTAGCGGCAGTTTCTTTGATCAGCTGCTGCAGTTCGCCACGCTGATACATTTCGATCACGATATCACAACCGCCGACCAGCTCGCCGTCAACCCACAGTTGCGGGAAGGTCGGCCAGTTAGCATATTTCGGCAGTTCCGCACGAATGTCCGGATTCTGCAGAATATCAACATAGGCAAAACGTTCGCCACATGCGGCAAGCGCCTGGACTGCCTGGGCAGAGAAACCGCAGCTCGGCAGTTTCGGTGAACCTTTCATGTACAGCAGGATCGGGTTTTCAGCAATCTGGCGTTGGATTTTTTCGATAGTGGTGCTCATTGTCTTGCTTCCTCAAACTTCTTTACGGCAGTAATCTGACATTGTAGCGGGTCAGTGCGGCATCGGAAAATAACATTTTCATCACGCTTTTGCTATTTTATCCCTTTGCTCTATTTGTTGCATTTCAAATATTCGTTTCTTCTCTGATGCGCGGCAAACTGGCGTATTTATAACCATTTTTAGCTTTCACTGCTGCATTTTTTTGCGCTCGCCAACGAAACGTATTTTTTAACAATAAAAGCTATTAACTTTCTCTTCTTCTATGCATTAGAATCATCAAGTTTTGTAAATCAGACGCAGGCATGATAGACCTGCCTTAACAGAGGGACGCTCAGTGGCGCGGATAAACCGTATTTCGATCACGCTCTGTGCTTTACTTTTTACCACCCTGCCTTTAACGCCTATGGCCCATGCTTCAAAGCAAGCCAGGGAGAGTTCTGCTACCACTCATATCACCAAAAAAGCAGATAAAAAGAAAAGCACGGCAACCACCAAAAAGACCCAGAAAACAGCGAAAAAAGCCGCCAGTAAAAGTACGACCAAAAGCAAAACCGCTTCTTCCGTTAAAAAATCTTCCATTACCGCTTCTAAAAACGCCAAAACTCGCAGCAAACACGCCGTCAATAAAACGGCCTCAGCCAGCTTTACCGAAAAGTGTACCAAACGTAAGGGCTATAAATCGCATTGTGTGAAAGTCAAAAATGCCGCGTCAGGAACTCTTGCCGACGCGCACAAAGCGAAGGTGCAAAAAGCTACGAAAGTGGCAATGAATAAACTGATGCAGCAAATTGGTAAGCCATATCGTTGGGGTGGCAGCTCACCGCGTACCGGTTTTGATTGCAGCGGCCTGGTTTATTACGCTTATAAAGATTTGGTGAAAATTCGTATTCCGCGTACGGCGAATGAAATGTATCACCTGCGTGATGCAGCGCCAATCGAACGTAGTGAACTGAAAAACGGCGACCTGGTCTTTTTCCGTACTCAGGGACGCGGCACAGCCGATCATGTCGGCGTGTATGTCGGCAACGGCAAATTTATTCAGTCACCGCGCACAGGTCAGGAAATTCAAATCACTTCTCTCAGTGAAGACTACTGGCAGCGCCACTATGTTGGCGCTCGTCGGGTAATGACCCCAAAAACACTTCGCTAAAACTTTACCCTGTTGTTACGGCAACAGGGTAAGTTCATCTTTTGTCTCACCTTTTAATTTGCTACCCTATCCATACGCACAATAAGGCTATTGTACGTATGCAAATTAATAATAAAGGAGAGTAGCAATGTCATTCGAATTACCTGCACTACCATATGCTAAAGATGCTCTGGCACCGCACATTTCTGCGGAAACTATCGAGTATCACTACGGCAAGCATCATCAGACTTATGTCACTAACCTGAACAACCTGATTAAAGGTACCGCGTTTGAAGGTAAATCACTGGAAGAGATTATTCGCAGCTCTGAAGGTGGCGTATTCAACAACGCAGCTCAGGTCTGGAACCATACTTTCTACTGGAACTGCCTGGCACCGAACGCCGGTGGCGAACCGACTGGAAAAGTCGCTGAAGCTATCGCCGCATCTTTTGGCAGCTTTGCCGATTTCAAAGCGCAGTTTACTGATGCAGCGATCAAAAACTTTGGTTCTGGCTGGACCTGGCTGGTGAAAAACAGCGATGGCAAACTGGCTATCGTTTCAACCTCTAACGCGGGTACTCCGCTGACCACCGATGCGACTCCGCTGCTGACCGTTGATGTCTGGGAACACGCTTATTACATCGACTATCGCAATGCACGTCCTGGCTATCTGGAGCACTTCTGGGCGCTGGTGAACTGGGAATTCGTAGCGAAAAATCTCGCTGCATAATAACTGATGGCAAATGCAGCATTGCCTGATGCGCTTCGCTTACCATGCCAACGCGGATGAGGCGTTAACAGCGCATTCGGCAAGATAAATCGCACGTTGTCAGCAACTGTAACGCAGAAGGTTATCCTTCTGCGTTTTTGTTTAATTAGCTGTTAGCAACGCAAACTGTTTCAGGTTGTTTTCTGGCTGACATAAACACCAGCAATAATGCCAGTCCCGCGACAATCGCTCCCATCACCGGCACAAAGCTGTATCCCAGCCCAGCGGAAATTACCGCACCACCAGCAGCTGCTCCCAGCGCATTTCCAAGATTAAAGGCACCAATATTGACTGATGAAGACAGACCTGGCGCTTCACTGGCGACACGCATCACGCGCATCTGTAACGGCGGTACGACCGCAAAGGTTGCTGCGCCCCACACCACCATGCTAATAGCTGCGCCGAACTCATTGCGGGCCAGGAACGGGATTGCCAGCATAATCACCATCAACAACAACAAAAAGCCTTTCAACGTGCCGTTAACTGAACGATCTGCCAGTTTGCCGCCGAGATAGTTACCGATAGAGAATCCGACACCAATCAGCACCAGCATTGCCGTAACGAACACCGGTGTTGCGTGGGCAATACTTTGCAGTACCGGAGAGATATAGGTGTAGAGGGTAAACATTGCACCAGCTCCCAGTACCGTCGTCAGCAATGCAGACAGCACCTGCGGACGCATTAATACCGCCAGCTCTTTTTTCACTTCAGGTCGTGCCCCTGCACCACCTTTAGGTAATGAGAAGAACAGACTTACCATTGAAATCACTCCCAGCCCCGCCGTTGCCAGAAATGACATCCGCCAGCCGATGGTTTCACCCAACCAGGTCGCCGCCGGCACGCCACCGATATTTGCCAGGGTTAACCCCATAAACATAGTGGCAACTGCGCTGGCCTGTTTATGTTTTGGCACCACGCTTGCGGCCACGACTGAACCCAAACCAAAAAATGCTCCGTGATTCAGGCTGGTCAAAATGCGTGAAAGCATCAGGGTCATATAATCCGGCGCGATGGCGGAAAGTACGTTGCCGAGCGTGAAAATTGCCATCAGGAAAATCAACGCACTGCGGCGGGCACGATGAGAAAGTAGAAGCGTCATCAGCGGCGCGCCAACCATTACGCCAACTGCATAGGCACTGATTAACATTCCGGCAGCGGGAATCGAGACATCCACACCGCGCGCAATGACGGGCAACAAGCCCATTGGCGAGAACTCCGTTGTCCCGATACCAAACGCGCCAATCGCCAGCGCCAGCAACGGATAGTTAATTTTCATGCCTTATCTCCACCTCTTCGCGTCATTACGCGATATTCATTAAAGTGGCGAAAGCATGACAGCAATCACAAAAAAATGAAAATAACAAAAAGAGAAAACACTTTTGCCATTTTGCTAACAAACAGGAAGGAGATGCGAGGGAGAACGCGCTCCCTCGAGAGGAAATCAGTGCAGCGCGGCAGTCAAACCCACGGCCACGATCAAACCGAGGACGATAATCGTTGTTACCAGTGAAAATTTAAGGTCGGTGCTCATCAAGTTTTCTCCTTTTTTATTACCACACAAATAGTGATATTACGCATTTTTACACACTGTGATGAAAAAATCTCCCGTCATTTATAATGATAAGTGTTTTTACCACTTCCCCTTTTCGTCAAGATCGGCCAAAATTCCACGCTTACACTATTTGCGTACTGGCCATTGACCCCTTCCTGACGCTCCGTGTCGTTTTTCCGGCGTACCGCAACACTTTTGTTGTGCGTAAGGTGTGTAAAGGCAAACGTTTACCTTGCGATTTTGCAGGAGCTGAAGTTAGGGTCTGGAGTGAAATGGAATGGCAACAATAAAAGATGTAGCGAAACGAGCAAACGTTTCCACTACAACTGTGTCACACGTAATCAACAAAACACGTTTCGTCGCTGAAGAAACGCGCAACGCCGTGTGGGCAGCGATTAAAGAATTACACTACTCCCCTAGCGCGGTGGCGCGTAGCCTGAAGGTTAACCACACCAAGTCTATCGGTTTGCTGGCGACCAGCAGCGAAGCGGCCTATTTTGCCGAGATCATTGAAGCGGTTGAAAAAAATTGCTTCCAGAAAGGTTACACCCTGATTCTGGGTAATGCGTGGAACAATCTTGAGAAACAGCGGGCTTATCTGTCGATGATGGCGCAAAAACGCGTCGATGGTCTGCTGGTGATGTGTTCTGAGTACCCAGAGCCGTTGCTGGCGATGCTGGAAGAGTATCGCCATATCCCAATGGTGGTGATGGACTGGGGTGAAGCAAAAGCTGACTTCACCGATGCGGTCATTGATAACGCGTTCGAAGGCGGCTACATGGCCGGGCGTTATCTGATTGAACGCGGTCACCGCGAAATCGGCGTCATCCCCGGCCCGCTGGAACGTAACACCGGCGCAGGCCGCCTTGCCGGTTTTATGAAGGCGATGGAAGAAGCGATGATCAAGGTGCCGGAAAGCTGGATTGTTCAGGGTGACTTTGAACCCGAATCTGGTTATCGCGCCATGCAGCAAATACTGTCGCAGCCGCATCGCCCTACTGCCGTCTTCTGTGGTGGCGATATCATGGCAATGGGCGCACTTTGTGCTGCTGATGAAATGGGTCTGCGCGTCCCGCAGGATGTTTCGCTGATCGGTTATGATAACGTGCGCAACGCCCGCTATTTTACGCCGGCGCTGACCACGATCCACCAGCCAAAAGATTCGCTGGGTGAAACAGCGTTCAACATGCTGTTGGATCGTATCGTCAACAAACGTGAAGAACCGCAGTCCATTGAAGTGCATCCGCGCTTGATTGAACGCCGCTCCGTGGCTGACGGCCCGTTCCGCGACTATCGTCGTTAATCACCCGTTGCGGGAGTCTCTTCCGGCTCCCGCAGCCACTCCTTATTCAGCGTCTCACTATCGCCGAGATACTCAAGCAGCCAGGTTAACGCAGGCGACATATCATTTTGCTGCCATGTCAGACAACATGCCGAATCCGGGAAGGGGTTTTCCAATTCAAGTGCTACCCACTTCCCCTCATTAAGCCACGGTTTGGCGAAATGTGTTGGCACCATCCCTATGCATAATCCTGCCGAGATACAGGTTGCCGATGATTCCCAGTCAGGCACGACAACTCTTTTTTGGTTATCCAGCAACCAGGTAATACGTTTAGGTAGCGTTCGCGAGGTGTCTTCGCGCACCAACGACGGCCAGTTGCGCAACGTATCATCGCTGAATGGGCCATCCATCAACGCCAGCGGGTGGTGGCTGGCAACAACGCAACTCCAGCTTAGCATCCCCATATCCCGGAAGGCATAACGACCGCCTACCGGAATCGCGCGTGTTGCGCCAATCGCCAGTTCCACGCGCCCGTCGGAAAGCGCATCCCAGACACCGTTGAACACTTCCTGAAAGACAAGAAGTTCGACATCATCAAAATGGCGATAAAAATCAACGATCATCTGCCGTGTACGTTCTGGCCTGACAATATTATCCACTGCGATAGCTAACTGACCGCGCCAGCCGTTCGCTATCTGCTGACATTGCTGGCGGGTGATCTGCATTTTTTTGACAACAGAGCGCCCTTCTTTGAGAAACCACGCTCCAGCAGCGGTCAGCTCCACATCACGGTGCCGTCGTTCAAAGAGCGGCACCGCCAGCCACTCTTCCAGCTGACGCACGGTATAGCTGACCGCAGAAGGAACGCGATGCAGCTCCTGTGCCGCAGCGCTAAAACTACCATTACGCGCTACCGCATCAACAACTTCGAGTGAATATTCTGACCACATAGTCTGCCTGCAAAATTTTTGAAACCAGTCATCAAATATTACCGTTTCACAACACTAATTTCACTCCCTACACTTTGCGGCGGTGTTTAATTGAGAGATTTAGAGAATATACATGCAACCTGGGAAAAGATTTTTAGTCTGGCTGGCGGGTTTGAGCGTACTCGGTTTTCTGGCAACCGATATGTATCTGCCTGCTTTCGCCGCCATACAGGCCGACCTGCAAACGCCTGCGTCTGCTGTCAGTGCCAGCCTTAGTCTGTTCCTTGCCGGTTTTGCCGCAGCCCAGCTTCTGTGGGGGCCACTCTCCGACCGTTATGGTCGTAAACCGGTGTTATTAATCGGCCTGACAATTTTTGCGTTAGGTAGTCTGGGGATGCTGTGGGTAGAAAACGCCGCTACGCTGCTGGTATTGCGTTTTGTACAGGCTGTGGGTGTCTGCGCCGCGGCGGTTATCTGGCAAGCGTTAGTGACGGATTATTATCCTTCACAGAAAGTTAACCGAATTTTTGCGACCATCATGCCGCTGGTGGGTCTATCTCCGGCCCTGGCTCCTCTGTTAGGAAGCTGGCTGCTGGTCCATTTTTCCTGGCAGGCGATTTTCGCCACCCTGTTTGCCATTACCGTGGTGCTGATTCTGCCTATTTTCTGGCTCAAACCCACGACGAAGGCCCGTAACAATAGTCAGGATGGTCTGACCTTTACCGACCTGCTACGTTCTAAAACCTATCGCGGCAACGTGCTGATATACGCGGCCTGTTCAGCCAGTTTTTTTGCATGGCTGACCGGTTCACCGTTCATCCTTAGTGAAATGGGCTACAGCCCGGCAGTTATTGGTTTAAGTTATGTCCCGCAAACTATCGCGTTTCTGATTGGTGGTTATGGCTGTCGCGCCGCGCTGCAGAAATGGCAAGGCAAGCAGTTATTACCGTGGTTGCTGGTGCTGTTTGCAGTCAGCGTCATTGCGACCTGGGCTGCAGGCTTCATTAGCCATGTGTCGCTGGTCGAAATCCTGATCCCATTCTGTGTGATGGCGATTGCCAATGGCGCGATCTACCCGATTGTTGTCGCCCAGGCGCTGCGTCCCTTCCCACACGCAACTGGTCGCGCCGCAGCGTTGCAGAACACTCTACAACTGGGTCTGTGCTTCCTCGCAAGTCTGGTAGTTTCCTGGCTGATCAGTATCAGCACGCCATTGCTCACCACCACCAGCGTGATGTTATCAACAGTAGTGCTGGTCGCTCTGGGTTACATGATGCAACGTTGTGAAGAAGTTGGCTGCCAGAATCATGGCAATGCCGAAGTCGCTCATAGCGAATCACACTGATCTATATCGATATACTTATACTTAGGCTGCTAACAAAATTTTGTTGTATGATTGAAATTAGCGGCCTATACTAATTTCGAGTTGTTAAAGCTACGATAAATATTATGTTTTTACGGGGACAGGATCGTTCCCGACTCACTATGGATGGTCATTTCGGCAAAGGTTCCTCCTTTCCCTCTGTTCTACGTCGGATTATAGACTCGCGGTTTTTTCTGCGAGATTTCTCACAAAGCCCAAAAAGCGTCTACGCTGTTTTAAGGTTCTGATCACCGACCAGTGATGGAGAAACTATGAGTTCATCGTGTATAGAAGAAGTCAGTGTACCGGATGACAACTGGTACCGTATCGCCAACGAATTACTTAGCCGTGCCGGTATAGCCATTAACGGTTCTGCCCCGGCGGATATTCGTGTGAAAAACCCCGATTTTTTTAAACGCGTTCTGCAAGAAGGCTCTTTGGGGTTAGGCGAAAGTTATATGGATGGCTGGTGGGAATGTGACCGACTGGATATGTTTTTTAGCAAAGTCTTACGCGCAGGTCTCGAGAACCAACTCCCCCATCATTTCAAAGACACGCTGCGTATTGCCAGCGCTCGTCTCTTCAATCTGCAGAGTAAAAAACGTGCCTGGATAGTCGGCAAGGAGCATTACGATTTGGGTAATGACTTGTTCAGCCGCATGCTTGATCCCTTCATGCAATATTCCTGCGCTTACTGGAAAGATGCCGATAATCTGGAATCTGCCCAGCAGGCGAAGCTCAAAATGATTTGTGAAAAATTGCAGTTAAAACCAGGGATGCGCGTACTGGATATTGGCTGCGGCTGGGGCGGACTGGCGCACTACATGGCATCTAACTATGACGTAAGCGTGGTCGGCGTCACCATTTCTGCCGAACAGCAAAAAATGGCTCAGGAACGCTGTGAAGGCCTGGATGTCACCATTTTGCTGCAAGATTATCGTGACCTGAACGACCAGTTTGATCGTATTGTTTCTGTGGGGATGTTCGAGCACGTCGGACCGAAAAATTACGATACCTATTTTGCGGTGGTGGATCGTAATTTGAAACCGGAAGGTATATTCCTGCTCCATACTATCGGTTCGAAAAAAACCGATCTGAATGTTGATCCCTGGATTAATAAATATATTTTTCCGAACGGTTGCCTGCCCTCTGTACGCCAGATTGCTCAATCCAGCGAACCCCACTTCGTGATGGAAGACTGGCATAACTTCGGTGCTGATTACGATACTACGTTGATGGCGTGGTATGAACGATTCCTCGCCGCATGGCCAGAAATTGCGGATAACTACAGTGAACGCTTTAAACGAATGTTTACCTATTATCTGAATGCCTGTGCAGGTGCTTTCCGCGCCCGTGATATTCAGCTCTGGCAGGTCGTGTTCTCACGCGGTGTTGAAAACGGCCTTCGAGTCGCTCGCTAAAGGCTATTCTATCGCCCCCTCTCCGGGGGCGATTTCAGATCAGGCTTCTGTACCTGGTTGATTCATGGCATTTTCTCGTGCCGCCAGCACACGTTCTACCGTATCTACCACTGCCTGAGTTTGTGGATCAATTTCAATGTTGACGCGTGCGCCGAGTTTTTTCTTCCCAAGAGTCGTGCGTTCCAGAGTTTCCGGAATTAAATGGACGCAAAAACGCGTTGGCGTGACTTCGCCGACGGTCAGGCTAATACCGTCGATGCCAATAAATCCTTTGTACAGGATATATTTCATCAACTGACTATCCTGGACTTTAAACCAGATCTGGCGATTATTTTCCGAGGTTAATATTTTCGCCACTTCAGCGGTGGTCATAATATGACCTGACATTAAGTGTCCGCCAATTTCATCACTGAATTTCGCCGCACGCTCAACGTTTACCCAATCCCCCACTTTTAAATCGCCAAGATTGGTAATGCGTAACGTTTCTTTCATCAGGTCAAAACTGACATGGTTGCCGTTAATTTCCGTCACGGTCAGGCAGCAACCGTTATGCGCCACGGAAGCACCTGTTTCCAGGCCGTCCAGCATGTGGTCGGGTAACTCCACCACATGCGTACGAAAATTTGGTTTCTCGTCAATCGACACCAGTTTTGCGGTGCCCTGTACAATCCCCGTAAACATACTTACAACTCCTGAAATCAGTTAAGACATTCTGTTCAGCACAATAGCAGGTGGCAAACGCCCTTACCAGTGAAGGGGTAAGAATGACTATTTTTTCACTGGAGAATTAATAAATCCTCGCTACAATAGACTGAATTTCCCCTGCTTCTTCTTTTTGCTGCCCATTCAGGCGGCTTTTTAGTCTCTCATATAACTACAAATAAAAGGTGTTCACGTGCAGAAGTATATCAGTGAAGCGCGTCTGTTATTAGCATTAGCAATCCCGGTGATTCTCGCGCAAATCGCCCAAACTGCGATGGGTTTTGTCGATACCGTGATGGCGGGCGGCTATAGTGCCACCGACATGGCGGCGGTCGCTATCGGTACTTCTATCTGGCTTCCGGCGATCCTCTTTGGTCACGGACTGCTGCTGGCATTAACGCCGGTTATCGCGCAATTAAATGGTTCCGGTCGACGTGAGCGCATTGCGCATCAGGTGCGACAAGGTTTCTGGCTGGCAGGTTTTGTTTCCGTTCTCATTATGCTTGTGCTGTGGAATGCAGGTTACATTATCCGCTCCATGGAAAACATCGATCCGGCTCTGGCGGACAAAGCCGTGGGTTATCTGCGTGCGTTGTTGTGGGGCGCGCCGGGCTATCTGTTCTTCCAGGTTGCCCGTAACCAATGTGAAGGTCTGGCAAAAACCAAGCCGGGTATGGTAATGGGCTTTATCGGCCTGCTGGTGAACATTCCGGTGAACTATATCTTTATTTATGGTCATTTCGGTATGCCTGAGCTCGGTGGCGTTGGTTGTGGCGTGGCTACTGCGGCGGTGTATTGGGTCATGTTCCTTGCCATGGTTTCTTACATTAAACGCGCCCGCTCCATGCGCGATATTCGTAACGAAAAAGGCACCGCGAAACCCGATCCTGCGGTTATGAAACGACTGATTCAACTCGGTTTGCCGATTGCGCTGGCACTATTCTTTGAAGTGACACTGTTTGCCGTCGTGGCTCTGTTAGTGTCTCCGCTCGGTATTGTTGATGTCGCAGGACACCAGATTGCCCTGAACTTTAGTTCACTGATGTTTGTGCTTCCAATGTCGCTGGCGGCAGCGGTAACTATCCGCGTAGGTTATCGTCTGGGTCAGGGCTCAACGCTGGATGCGCAAACCGCTGCGCGGACCGGGCTTATGGTGGGTGTCTGTATGGCAACCCTGACGGCCATATTCACGGTTTCACTGCGGGAGCAAATCGCCCTGTTGTACAACGACAATCCCGAGGTTGTAACGCTGGCTGCGCATTTGATGTTGCTGGCGGCGGTATATCAGATTTCTGACTCAATCCAGGTGATTGGCAGTGGGATTTTGCGTGGTTATAAAGATACGCGTTCCATTTTCTATATCACCTTTACGGCTTACTGGGTGCTGGGCTTGCCAAGCGGCTATATTCTGGCACTGACCGATCTGGTCGTTGAACCTATGGGGCCAGCAGGCTTCTGGATAGGCTTTATTATTGGCCTGACGTCGGCAGCCATTATGATGATGCTGCGTATGCGGTTCCTGCAACGTCTGCCGTCAGTTATCATTCTGCAACGAGCATCCCGCTAATAAAGACAAGGCGCAACCTTCACGGGTTGCGCCTGTGTTTTTACGCAGGCTGGAGCGTTGCGCCAATCCCGTCTTCGTCTGGCTGTAATTTCAGAGCGCTGCACAGAGTTTGCCGACTGGCATCTGTTATCTCAACGTGTATATCCCCGGTAACTTCCCCTTTCACATTGATGAAGTCAGGTGAGATTTCTTTCGCACTGGTTTGCAGGCAAATCGCTCCCTCTCCGCGCAGGCGTTTCACTTTCAGTTGCACATGCGTTGCCGCACCAGTGATCAGCCACAGTTTTCCGCCATTCAGATTGATGTTACCAACAATAAAAGTGACACCGTCACCTTTTACCGTACTGCCGTCGAGAATCAACACACCGCCCTGCTGTACAGTAATCGTTGATTGTTGCAGATCTGCGCCATAGCCAATAATCATTGAAGCGCCGTCCAGTAATGCAACACTCCCGGTCAGTTCAACCGGTGCGCGATCTTCCTCTACGACAAAATTTTCGTCCGCGCTGGTGGGTGACAACAGGATCACTGTTCCACCTTGTATTACCGCATTTTCCAGCGTACCGGCATGCACTTCAGCCCGACCACCCACATTCACGGACAGGTTTTGCGTCTTACCGGAACTGTAGAGCTGAAGGCCATCCGTCCCCAGACGATAAATGGATCCATTCTCAACAATAGTGTCAGAGTCTTCACCACCGAGATTATTCATGGTGCCACCAGCAAGCAACGTATCACTGGCTTTCCCGGCCAGCATAAAAACGCCGCCCTGATTAATCTCACAATTGCTGGCTTCCCCACCTGGATACACCAACAATTCACCACCTTCATCTACCACGACCGCTGAGGTTGTCCCATTAACCAACAGGCCGCCCTCTTGATCGAGAATGATTTTTTCCGCGCGATGTCCTTCCAGTACACGCAGGTTACCGCCATTTTCCAGCAACAAACCGCAGGCATAACCCTGATCAACGCTGAATTCACCTTCGGGATGGCGGCCATTAACCGTAGCGAGCGTAGAGAGACTAATTGCGCCTCCCTCGGACTGAACAATATCTGTGGCAATGGCACCGTCGCTGACCGATAGCGTGCCATTGTTACCGTACTGTGTGCATTTGGCGATCCCACCGGTTGCCACTTTCAACCAGCCAGCCCCCGTGACCACGGTATTTTCGGCTCTTCCGCCAGCTTCAACAATCAACTCGCCTTCAGTAAGTTGCGTCGCGCCAATGACCTCGCCGGTCTTAACAATTTGCACATTCCCGTCGCTCATCAAGTTTTTCGCATCAGATCCCATGATTTATTCCTTTGCTGCATCTGTGTGCCTTTATTGCTACCTAAGTGTAAAGGCTACGGAGGATTTATCCACGACAGATTTGAGATGGTGGCAAACAACTCTGTTTAAACTCTGATACACGAATTATTGGGTTGTATCAGATGTAAATGCGATCCTGAATAAAAATCGCCCTTGCAAATCAACAAAATATAGCCAATTTGCTTAAAAGCTCTGCAAACGGTCGAAATAGCGCAGAAAATTACGTTTTGCCTCTTGCCACCTTCCCACTCTGCCGCTAATATTCGTCCCCGTTGTCACCTACAACGTTGCGTTCATAGCTCAGTTGGTTAGAGCACCACCTTGACATGGTGGGGGTCGTTGGTTCGAGTCCAATTGAACGCACCATCCTGCGTCCGTAGCTCAGTTGGTTAGAGCACCACCTTGACATGGTGGGGGTCGGTGGTTCGAGTCCACTCGGACGCACCAGATTTTCTTAATCTGGTCTTCTCCTTTTTCCCTCTGTTTCTTCTCTGTATCCAATACGTTAAAAGATTTACACTGTCTTCGTATGCGTTATCAGAAGGAGAATCGCTATGGCAACTTTGTTACAACTTCATTTTGCTTTTAATGGCCCATTTGGCGACGCAATGGCTGAGCAGCTTAAACCGCTTGCTGAGTCGATTAATCAGGAACCTGGTTTTCTGTGGAAGGTATGGACAGAAAGTGAAAAGAACCACGAAGCCGGTGGGATCTATCTTTTTACTGATGAAAAAAGCGCCCTTGCCTATCTGGAAAAACATACTGCCCGACTTAAAAATCTCGGCGTTGAGGAAGTTGTCGCCAAAGTTTTCGATGTCAATGAGCCACTGAGTCAAATCAATCAGGCAAAACTCGCCTGACAGAATTTAATCAAGGGCGGTTAGCGCCCTTTTCATCCCTGTCTGAAATTTCTCAAATTCTAAAAATCTCAACCAAACTTATCTGATAACACTAAATTCGAAAGAATGCGTACAGGTAAGTAACAATGAAAAAAATTGCTATTGTGGGTGCCGGGCCTACGGGGATCTACACCTTATTCTCGCTTCTACAGCAACAAACTCCACTTTCTATTTCTATCTTCGAGCAGGCTGACGAGGCCGGTGTCGGGATGCCATACAGTGATGAGGAAAACTCAAAAATGATGCTGGCAAATATTGCCAGTATTGAAATACCGCCGATTAATTGTACGTATCTCGAATGGCTACAAAAGCAAGAAGCCAGCCATCTCCAGCGTTATGGCGTTAAAAAAGAAACCTTGCACGATCGTCAGTTTTTACCGCGAATTCTGCTGGGCGAATATTTCCGCGATCAATTTTTACGATTAGTAGACCAGGCACGACAGCAAAAATTTGCAGTGGCTGTTTATGAATCATGCCAGGTTACCGATCTGCAAATTACAAATGCTGGCGTCATGCTCGCTACAAATCAGGATTTACCCAGCGAGACGTTTGATTTAGCGGTGATTGCCACGGGTCACGTCTGGCCTGATGAAGAAGAAGCAACCAGAACGTATTTTCCCAGTCCGTGGTCAGGCCTGATGGAAGCAAAGGTCGATGCGTGTAACGTGGGTATTATGGGAACATCCTTGAGCGGACTGGATGCGGCAATGGCAGTGGCTATTCAGCATGGTTCGTTCATTGAAGATGATAAACAACACGTCGTTTTTAACCGCGATAACGCAAGTGAAAAGCTAAATATTACGTTGATGTCGCGCACGGGTATTTTACCCGAAGCCGATTTCTATTGCCCTATTCCCTACGAGCCCTTACACATCGTCACCGATCAGGCATTAAATGCTGAGATTCAAAAAGGTGAAGAGGGCCTTTTGGATCGGGTATTTAGATTGATAGTAGAGGAAATCAAGTTTGCTGATCCAGACTGGAGCCAACGCATAGCCTTAGAGAGCCTGAATGTCGATTCCTTTGCTCAAGCCTGGTTTGCCGAGCGCAAACAACGCGACCCATTTGACTGGGCAGAAAAAAATCTCCAGGAAGTCGAACGCAATAAACGAGAAAAACATACTGTTCCCTGGCGTTATGTCATTCTGCGCCTGCATGAAGCCGTACAGGAAATTGTTCCTCATCTGAATGAACACGACCATAAACGGTTCAGTAAAGGCCTTGCCAGGGTTTTCATCGATAATTATGCGGCAATCCCTTCAGAGTCTATTCGTCGCCTACTTGCCTTACGTGAAGCGGGAATCATTCATATTCTCGCCCTCGGTGAAGACTACAAAATGGAAATTAATGAGTCGCGCACCGTCCTGAAAACGGAAGACAACAGCTACTCGTTTGACGTTTTTATTGATGCCCGCGGACAGCGTCCGCTTAAAGTGAAAGATATTCCTTTCCCTGGGCTACGCGAGCAATTACAGAAAACAGGGGATGAAATCCCTGATGTTGGCGAAGATTATACGTTACAGCAACCCGAAGATATTCGTGGACGCGTAGCGTTCGGCGCGTTGCCCTGGTTGATGCACGACCAGCCTTTCGTTCAGGGACTTACGGCATGTGCAGAAATTGGTGAGGCGATGGCTCGGGCGGTCGTAAAGCCTGCATCCCGTGCTCGTCGGCGTCTTTCGTTTGATTAAAGGTAAAGCTATCAGCACTCAACAAACTGATGCTGTTCATTAAGACGATAGCGGACTCCGGTTCGAATATTGTTTTCACCTTCAATGGCGACGGCGAAGCGAACTCTTTCGCCGTCATGATATGCCAGTGCGGCGCTTCCCCCTGGCCCGAGAATAATTGAGTCGACCACGCCCGTGCTCACTACCGTTGAATTTTCACCGCTGGCAATGATGTGTACATTGTCGCCGCTGTTGGCAATTCTGGCGTTTGCGCCAAAGCTGGCGATTTGCACCAGGTCACCATTACTGGCGACATGACACCGTTCACCCAATGTACAAACGCGTACTCGCATTCCGGTATTCGCAATCCGACTACTATCTCCAGCGCTGCTTATCCGCGAAGAATTACCGGTTACAGCAACCCGTGCGCGTTCACCGGAGCTGCCAATGTGACTGTTAAAGCCGACACTTCCAATCCGCACGCTATAACCCATACTGGCAATTTGCGCGGCATACCCAGCGGTTGCGATTCGGGCGTTATCCTCACAACAGCCGATGCGAGCATGATCGTCGCTGCGGGCAAACTGACTGCAAAATGGTATCTCTCCGGGGTCTGTGGCCAGTTTTTGCATAGAGGAAACTTCCTGATGCGCGAAGTTTTCATCCGCCAGCCATTTTTTCCACGCATACTCAACCAGACTCTCCGCCCAGTCCGTATATCCTTCCTCAATCAGTGCATGATGAATATCGGCATAACTACCGCCGCGTGGGAAATGGCGCAGGAACCAGCGATACATCACCGCTCCGATACGCCATTCTCGCAGGTCTGCTCGTGTAATGATCATTCGTTAGTGCCGGTGATAGCCATCGACCATGCTTTTAAAGGTTTCGTGTGGCGTACGCCCCGTGGTGCAAAGATAAAGATGACCGAAGATAAAAAAGAGGCTTATAAATGCCAGAGCAAAATGCGCCTGCAATAACCAGTATCTTACGCCAGGAAACACATCTCCCACGGCTTGCGGATAGAGACACAGCAGCCCCGTCAATAGTAACAACGGCAGCAATCCATACATAACACCAACATAGGCGACCTGCTGTAAGGGATTAAATTTAGACTGGGTTGTTGCCGGGAAAGGATGTTCTTCCCCCTGCATAATGCCAAACAAATAAAATCGCGTTTGTTTTGCCGCTCGCTCCAGCCACCCCTGACGACGAATGCGATAGTGGTGACCATTACCCCCAACGGCATTGATCAGCACAAAGCCGAGCCAGCATGCGAGTAACAAAAATCCGCAAACTTCATGCACCGCAACCAGACTTTTAACCGCAGTTGCGCCCACCAGCGCAAAGTGATTTATCAGCCCACTTGCCAGCAACAATACAAAGAGTAACGCATTCGACCAGTGCCATAATCTGACCGCTTTGCAGTAAAGATAAATCTTCTCACCATAATCGGTGACTGATTTCTTCACGCCACGAGCACGAAGCAAGGCATGCAGCCCCAGCACCAACCACATCCCAACCAGCAATACTCCGGCAATGATCAACCACACCGGCCAAAATTCGGGAGTGAACTGTGGCACATAGTTCGCTAACTGGCTCTGAAACTGTTCAGCATGTTGCGACGGGTTCATACATTTTCCTTTTTAATCAAATGTTGACCGAACCGGCGATACAGATGCGGTTTCCCGGCACCAGGTAGCTGATATTGATAGTATTTATTTTGCTGCAACCACGCCTGAATTTCTGGGCTATCTTCGCGACCAAAGATCAATGCGTGTTCCGGGCAGGCGCTGACGCAAATGGGCGGAAAGCCTTTTGCCAGTCGGGACTCAGCG
Source organism: Escherichia sp. KCJ4928 (assembly GCF_004352695.1). NCBI lineage: Bacteria > Pseudomonadati > Pseudomonadota > Gammaproteobacteria > Enterobacterales > Enterobacteriaceae > Escherichia > Escherichia sp. KCJ4928. The sequence goes on along the minus strand of NZ_SJWV01000027.1, from coordinate 4,168 downwards.
CAGAAATCACATTTATCTGCCACTTTAGTGACAGGGTTAAGGTAGCGAACCTGGTACGGACAAGCGCCAATGCAATAACTGCAGCCGATGCACTGCGATTTTTCTACCCGCACGATCCCCTGCTCATCACGCCACGACGCCCCTGTCGGGCATACGTCGATGCACGGAGCATCTTCGCAGTGCTGACATGACTGGCGAAAAAAGTGATACTGCGTTTCGTTATCGTTATCGGTGACTGGAATGTGTGCTATCGATAAACGGCTTCCCTGAGCGGGGACGTGGTTAGTTTTACGGCATGCGCGGGCGCAAATATTACAGCCATTGCACCGTGACTCGTCATGAATCATGGCATACCGAACTTCCTTTTCTTGCCTCGTGTTCGCTAACAGAGAAGACGCAGAACCAGTAAAAAAGATTACTGTTCCCATCCCCAGAACAAATTTGCGTCGAGTGAAGGACATCTGATTATCCCCTAATGCAGTGGCTGCAACTGTCCACCCTATCCATGACATCTCCCTGAAATTTCAGGGGTTCTGAAACTGCTCTACCTCGAACCATTCGCATAAGCCATAAGCCTTGCCATAGGTCATAAATCGCTCGCTAAACAAGTACAACACCGCCGTCGATGACTCCACCTGCCGTATATCGGCATATTCAGGTGCAACATCCATCGCGGCGATCGCGGCTTCAATCTGCGCTTCCTGGAAGTAATATGGCGCTTGCATCAGCATGGCGACTTTGTAAGGACGAGGATACGTCTGGCACTCAAAACGAACGGCGTGTGCAATGGCGCGACAAATGTCCTGCTCCACAACTTGCAAAGACATCGCCGCGTAGTTTTCACTCATGGCCTGCGTTGAGTAATAGTAATCATCCTGGCTTCCCGTCATACAAGCGATATCCGCGTAGTCTCCGTTCTGCTTAATGCTTTCCAGCAAAACTGACAGCTCCTCTTCTGCAACCGAATAGGGTGGCGAGAGAAACACGGCGCGCGCCACCAGCTGCCCAGCCACAGAATGCTGGCGAATGAACTCTGCCAGGATTTCAGCCGGTTCTGGTTCGGTTACCGTATCAACGGGGTGACGCATCCCCTGTAACCATTGCCGCTTCGCCTCGTCAACTTCGCTGACTTTCGCTAACGGCAATTCATCCCGATGGTTCATCTCACCCATTCCTTACGCAGGCAGTAGATTGTGTGCTGCCAGATCGGCGGCAATATCTTCCAGCCCCAGACGCTGCAATGTTTCGCGGGTCGGACAACCAAGCTGTGGGTCCCAGCCCATTTCTTTGTAGAACATCGTGAGCGAAGCATGCATATCGTCACGATCCATTTTGTCAGTACCTTCAGTAAAGACCGGGATCTGCGGATCCTTGTCGAATACCCAGGAACAGATAAGATCGTGTTCATTACGCATATCTTTGGTTTGCATCAGTTTTACCGTGTAGGCACGATGCAACGTAAAGATACGCTCTGCAGCTAAATCTAATTTTTCCTGAGTCATCTCTTCGCCGGTGATCGCTTTGAAGAATTTGGCTTCAAGCGCCAGATCGCCCCGGTAATTACGGCTTTTCAGCGGCGAAACGGTCATTGGCCAGACCCAGTTGCACAGGGTGACGGCGTTATGCAAACAGACCCGCAACAGCGACCACTTTGCATATTTAATTTTTGCGTCATTGATTGGCGTGTAGTTTTTGGTTTCATCGTAGGCATCTTCAGAACCAAAAAGCTCTTTCGCCACTTCACGCTGCAGTTTCAATGGCAAACCCGAACCAATAAAATTGATATGGGTATGCGTCATGCAGTCACGGTTGAACATACAGTTAACAATGGAACCGACCTGCGCTGACGCTTCATTGGCATGGTGAACCGGATAGCCAAACGGCGACCAGAGTTTATTTTTTGCGTAGCCCCAGTACTCTTCACCCAAATTCCAGCGTTCTGCGATGGCATATGAACCATCAGCCAGGTGACTCAGCTCACCCACACGATGCGCCAGACGGTAGTAAAAATCTTTAATGAAATTAACGTCACCCGCTTCCAGTTGATCCCAGTGAATTTCCGCATACTCTTCAGCTGGCAGAACACGCTTGAACACCCCTTTGCTGTAACAATAAGTAAAGTCGCGATGCAGCTGCCCGTAGTTACACCATAGGCCGTAGTCATCGAACAAATTCAGACCAACCAGGTTACCAATCACACGACCATCGTCTTTATCTTCAAAATCTTTCGGCCCGTTCGGGAAGATGGTGGTATGGACAAAGTTGGCTACACAAGTGTTACCACCTGTGCTGGGCACGCCAAACTCTTTCACCCGAGGAATATTCATTTGGGTCATACAACGGATCGGGCAAGAGTGGCAGCCACTCATTTTTACTGTGTATTTCTCTGCCGCCGGACCTAAGTCAAAAACGGATTTATAGGTACGAAAGCCGACCGTGTTCTGATTGCCTGGCGGAATTTCCCCCGTTTCAATCGGACCACCTTCAGCCGCGCCCCAAAACAGCCCTTTACGTGCTGTCCAACGTGACTTGGGATCTGAATACTCTGCCCACGATTGCGGCGTACTTGGCACGACATGGTTGTTATTCGCACCAATAAGTTCAGTCATCATGTAATCGTTGAGACGCTTCATCTCCTGACGATCGGCAATGTTGACCCCTTTCGTCCCTTCAACCGCAATCGCTTTCAGGTTTTTCGAACCCATAATTGCGCCAGTTCCCGCACCGCCGCTGTGGTTACGGCTATTCAACATGCCAGAGAGAGGAACAAGGTTTTCCCCAGCCTGACCAATAGCCGCCACACAGGTTTCCGGACTGGTCAATCGACAAATTTCTTCCGTCGTTGCGCGCGTCCCTTTTCCCCATAAGAAATCGGCTTTTTCCAGGCTAACTTTGTCATCTTTAATCTTCAGCCATACCGGTGATTTCGCCTTCCCTTCGATAATAATGACGTCGTATCCAGCGAATTTCATTTGCGCTGCAAAAAAGCCACCCATATGGGCATCGACAACTAAATTTCCTTTGGTAAAAGTAGAAAGTGAGGTGATATTTACGCGAGAACTACAGGGGGCACCAGATCCAGTTAATGGGCCGGTAGCAAAGACTAATTTATTCGCTTCATCGAAAGGTTTCGTGCCTGGCGGTACTTCGTCATACATAATTTTGTAGCCGAAGCCCATGCCACCGACAAAACTTTTAAACTTACTGGAATCTTCGAGGGTAATATTTCCTGTCGTGAGATTGACTCTTAATATATTACCTGTCCAACCGTTAGCCATGATTTTTTCCTTTGCAAGATTCACACAGTAATATCTTTCCACTCGATAATTTTTAACGCCCCTGTTGGGCAGGCGTTTGCGCATTCACCGCATAACACACATTTCGAGGATTTTTTACTTTCGGTATTTACGGTGGCCATCATCCACGGGCATGCCGTAGTACAGGCGCTACAGCCAATACAGCGTTTATGATCGACGGTAATACAGCCTTCTTTCTGCTGCCAGGTAATCGCACCAATCGGGCAGACGTTCATGCATTGCGGCTCTTTGCATTGACGGCAGGTGTCCGCGGTATAGTTGAGATCGCCATACAGGCCGCCGCCAGAGCCAACCCCGTTGTCGCCAAAGAAATAATTGCGGTGGATTTTGATACGGGAGAAGAATGTCCCTACTGAGCCATCGTTGAAGTTGGTACAAGAGATTTCACAGCGGTGGCAACCCGTGCATCGCGCTCGCTGGGTCACCAGCACCCCTTTGGGTGTATTTATCAACCCTACTGTGCCGCTATCAATATCTTCCTGTTTGCAACCCAAAAGTGACAGTAACGCAGGGGCAATTGTTAGACCAGCAAGGCCTTTTCCTGATATACGCAAGAATTCTAATCGCGTTAAGCCAATATCTAATAGTGGACGATCAACCGGGTTCATTTATTTCGCATCCTCTTCGCAAACACAGTGCTGACAATTCAGCAGCCTGATATTAAGCATTCAACTAATACGCTGCTGACTCTGTCCCCAACACCAGATATTTTCCCTAACCCGATAGTGTATGAGAAAAGATTTAACGCCGATAAACTAATCCTTTATGGTTAGGAGAAAAAATAATGTGATTATTCTGAGCCCTTAACATTGATCGTTATCAATTAAAATTACAAAGCAAGAAATTATAAG
>NZ_SJWV01000279.1:0-3593 GCF_004352695.1 Escherichia sp. KCJ4928 | reverse complement strand
GTCATTGTGACTAATGTTAATTTAGTCTTTTCAAGTTTAAGTGCATTAAACACTTCTAAATTAATTGTCGACGTAACAATTAAAAGATGCTTAATTTTATGCAATTCAAGCGCCCGAATAACAGGAAAGATGGCCATAGCATCGCCAATCTGGTCGGGAATATGGATGACAACAAAGTCTGTTTTTTCAATATTGAAATTATAAGCTTTATAATCGTAGTAACTAAATGCAATACGTCTCAACAATGATGCTAAAAACATACCTAACCTCGCCTCCCTACTGGTTATAATGCAATGCAGTCTATCAGACTCATCAGGGTGCCATTTTGTGCATATGCGGACTTTTATGTTTCATATCTCTAACCTGTGGGTCCTCTGCTTAATCCTTAAACAACACCAGCAACTCCTGCGCTTTCATCTTCCATCGAATTTTTCATGTTGCCGCTAATCAGCCATAAAATCATTTGCAGATGCGCTCTGTCGAGGTAGTCTCATAAGGTTCGTTTATAGATCGACGGCAATGTGAGTTACCTTTTCCATACTAATTATAAAAAGACAGTACAAACAGGATCATTATGGACTCCACGCTCATCTCCACTCGTCCCGATGAAGGGACGCTTTCGTTAAGTCGCGCCCGACGAGCTGCGTTAGGCAGCTTCGCTGGTGCCGTCGTCGACTGGTATGATTTTTTACTCTATGGCATCACCGCCGCACTGGTGTTTAATCGCGAGTTTTTCCCGCAAGTAAGCCCGGCGATGGGAACGCTCGCCGCATTTGCTACCTTTGGCGTCGGATTCCTTTTCCGTCCGCTCGGCGGTGTCATTTTCGGTCACTTTGGCGACCGACTGGGACGTAAGCGCATGTTAATGCTGACCGTCTGGATGATGGGCATCGCGACAGCCTTGATTGGTATTCTTCCTTCATTCTCGACCATTGGGTGGTGGGCACCTATTTTGCTGGTGACACTGCGTGCCATTCAGGGATTTGCCGTCGGCGGCGAATGGGGAGGCGCGGCGTTGCTTTCCGTTGAAAGTGCACCGAAAAATAAAAAAGCCTTTTACAGTAGCGGTGTACAAGTTGGCTACGGTGTAGGTTTACTGCTTTCAACCGGACTGGTTTCATTGATCAGTATGATGACGACTGACGAACAGTTTTTAAGCTGGGGCTGGCGCATTCCTTTCCTGTTTAGCATCGTACTGGTACTGGGAGCATTGTGGGTGCGCAATGGCATGGAGGAGTCCGCGGAATTTGAACAACAGCAACATTATCAAGCTGCCGCGAAAAAACGCATCCCGGTTATCGAAGCGCTGTTACGACATCCCGGTGCTTTCCTGAAGATTATTGCGCTACGACTGTGCGAATTGCTGACGATGTACATCGTTACTGCCTTTGCACTTAATTATTCAACCCAGAATATGGGGCTACCGCGCGAACTTTTCCTTAATATTGGTTTGCTGGTAGGTGGATTAAGCTGCCTGACAATTCCCTGTTTTGCCTGGCTTGCCGATCGTTTTGGTCGCCGTAGGGTTTATATCACAGGCGCGTTAATCGGAACGTTGAGCGCATTTCCTTTCTTTATGGCGCTTGAAGCACAATCCATTTTCTGGATAGTTTTCTTCTCCATAATGCTGGCAAACATTGCGCATGACATGGTGGTGTGTGTGCAACAACCGATGTTTACCGAAATGTTTGGTGCCAGTTATCGCTATAGTGGCGCAGGAGTCGGTTATCAGGTTGCCAGTGTGGTTGGCGGTGGATTTACACCTTTTATTGCCGCTGCACTCATCACTTACTTTGCCGGGAACTGGCATAGCGTCGCCATTTATTTGCTGGCTGGATGCCTGATTTCCGCAATGACCGCTTTGTTGATGAAAGACAGTCAACGCGCTTGATAGCCTGGCGAAGATCATCCGATCTTCGCCTTACACTTTTGTTTCACATTTCTGTGACATACTATCGGATGTGCGGTAATTGTATGGAACAGGAGACACACATGAATAATAAGGGCTCCGGTCTGACCCCAGCTCAGGCACTGGATAAACTCGACGCGCTGTATGAGCAATCTGTAGTCGCATTACGCAACGCCATTGGCAACTATATTACAAGTGGCGAATTACCTGATGAAAACGCCCGCAAACAAGGTCTTTTTGTCTATCCATCACTGACCGTAACCTGGGACGGTAGCACAACCAATCCCCCCAAAACGCGCGCATTTGGTCGTTTTACTCACGCAGGCAGCTACACCACCACGATTACTCGCCCTACTCTCTTTCGTTCGTATCTTAATGAACAACTTACGTTGCTGTATCAGGATTATGGTGCGCATATCTCTGTGCAACCCTCGCAGCATGAAATCCCTTATCCTTATGTCATCGATGGCTCTGAATTGACACTTGATCGCTCAATGAGCGCTGGGTTAACTCGCTACTTCCCGACAACAGAACTGGCGCAAATTGGCGATGAAACTGCAGACGGCATTTATCATCCAACGGAATTCTCCCCGCTATCGCATTTTGATGCGCGCCGCGTCGATTTTTCCCTCGCACGGTTGCGCCATTATACCGGTACGCCAGTTGAACATTTTCAGCCGTTCGTCTTGTTTACCAACTACACACGTTATGTGGATGAATTCGTTCGTTGGGGATGCAGCCAGATCCTCGATCCTGATAGTCCCTACATTGCCCTTTCTTGTGCTGGCGGGAACTGGATCACCGCCGAAACCGAAGCGCCAGAAGAAGCCATTTCCGACCTTGCATGGAAAAAACATCAGATGCCAGCATGGCATTTAATTACCGCCGATGGTCAGGGTATTACTCTGGTGAATATTGGCGTGGGACCGTCAAATGCTAAAACCATCTGCGATCATCTGGCAGTGCTACGCCCGGATGTCTGGTTGATGATTGGTCACTGTGGCGGATTACGTGAAAGTCAGGCCATTGGCGATTATGTACTTGCACACGCTTATTTACGCGATGACCACGTTCTTGATGCGGTTCTGCCGCCCGATATTCCTATTCCGAGCATTGCTGAAGTGCAACGTGCGCTTTATGACGCCACCAAGCTGGTGAGCGGCAGGCCCGGTGAGGAAGTCAAACAGCGGCTACGTACTGGTACTGTGGTAACCACAGATGACAGGAACTGGGAATTACGTTACTCAGCTTCTGCACTTCGTTTTAACTTAAGCCGGGCCGTAGCAATTGATATGGAAAGTGCAACCATTGCCGCGCAAGGATATCGTTTCCGCGTGCCATACGGGACACTACTGTGTGTTTCAGATAAACCGTTGCATGGCGAGATTAAACTTCCCGGCCAGGCTAACCGTTTTTATGAAGGCGCTATTTCCGAACATCTGCAAATTGGCATTCGGGCGATCGATTTGCTGCGCGCAGAAGGCGACCGACTGCATTCGCGTAAATTACGAACCTTTAATGAGCCGCCGTTCCGATAATAAGTTCTGAACCTTCTTATCAGAAATAGATGTGAAGGAGTAAGTAAGACACCTGGCAAATAGCCTGCAATAATCGTGGGCTGTTTGCTTCCTTGGGCGGATACGAGTTTTATTATCGTCTTAATGATTTCCACATATTAAAAGCA
>NZ_SJWV01000278.1:0-3656 GCF_004352695.1 Escherichia sp. KCJ4928 | reverse complement strand
ACATAATTCCTATCATCACAGCCACGCTCATTTTGAATTATCTGAATAATAGCGAGCGTTCTTTAGTTAAGCAGATCTTAATTGAAGACGAAATTATTGTGTGTGCAACTTACTTAATACCGGACATCTAAGTTGAAGAAAAAAATACTTGCCTTCGGGCTTATCTCAGCATTGTTCTGCTCCACGCCAGCGATGGCGGATATGAATCGCACCACGAAAGGTGCATTGCTAGGCGCAGGCGTTGGTTTACTTACTGGCAATGGTGTTAATGGCGTACTGAAAGGTGCAGCTGTTGGCGCTGGTGTTGGTGCAGTAACAGAAAAAGGCCGCGACGGTAAAAATGCGCGTAAAGGTGCAAAAGTAGGTGCCGCCGTTGGTGCTGTCACTGGCGTTCTGACCGGCAATGGCCTCGAAGGGGCGATTAAAGGTGCCGTGATTGGCGGTACGGGTGGTGCAATTCTGGGTAAAATGAAATAAGGAATGATGATGAAAAAATTTGCTTTACTGGCGGGCCTGTTTGTTTTCGCACCAATGACCTGGGCGCAGGACTACAATATTAAAAACGGTTTGCCGTCAGAAACCTATATTACTTGCGCAGAAGCCAACGAAATGGCAAAAACTGACAGCGCACAGGTTGCAGAAATTGTTGCGGTAATGGGTAATGCCAGCGTTGCCAGCCGTGATTTAAAAATTGAGCAATCTCCGGAACTGAGCGCCAAAGTGGTAGAAAAACTGAATCAGGTTTGCGCTAAAGACCCGCAAATGCTGTTGATCACGGCAATTGATGACACCATGCGTGCTATCGGCAAAAAATAATATTTCATATGTACCGCGTCGATGAATACGACGCGGTTTTTTAGCTAACGGCGGGATCAGAACTTATATTTCAGGCCCACCATCACTGCGGTGTCATTGTAGCCATTATCACCCAGCTGCACGCCCACATTCCCCCAGACGCTGGCCGCTGGATTCAGGTTGCCATTTACGCCAAGTTTAATTTCCCCCAAATTACTCGCCCCATCTTGTTCGACTTTCACACCGTTCATTGAGACAGCAAAATCTTTACTGTTATGGATCCAGTTCATTTCAACAAAAGGTTCAAAGTCGTCACCGTGCGGACCGCTGTTTTTCTCCTGAGTACGAATAAAGGTGCGGAAACCAAGTCGGGTCTGGATGTTGTTATTTGCGTCATTCTCAATACGTGAGCCATTGGCTTCGGTGTGCGCATTATGATCGACGCCCATCCAGATAGCCTGTGCCTGTGGCTGGAATATCCACGTGTATTTCGCCGCTTCCAGACCAAAGGATTTATTCAGGGCAAAGCCGTAACCCGCTTCCAGCGAGACGGTTGCGCCTTTCGCACTATAGGATTCATAGGCTAATTCATCCCCTTTCACCGAGTTTTTAAACCAGCTATATTGCGCCCAGGCGTCAATGTATGCGCCTTTTTTACTGATGTCATCGGCAAACCAAGTGGCATACAGCCCTGCGCAATAGCCTCTGACACTCCCTTTCGAACGATAATCCGACACGCTGGAATGAGTTGAGTTGTAGTCGCGGGCATAACCAGCCATCACTCCCAAACGCCAACTGTCACTGTCGGTAAAACCACCGGTTAACAGCTCGGCCCCTAACTGCGAGACGTAGCGATGCGAGGTCGTTCTCAACTGTCCGTTGCTGTCACGCCAGGCATTATGCCCGCCAATTTGACGTAGCCAAAGTCGGCTTGAACGCTCCTGTTCAGTTACAGGATCGATGTAGCGCATTTCACCCGCACGGTCGTTCAGACGCATAACAAAAAGAGTGTTAGCGGCTGCCAGGTTGGCGACGTAACTTCCAGCTTCGAGGCGCAGGACGGGGGTAGGCGCAACAGTAGGCGCTGAACTTCCTCCGGAGTTTGTTTCACCGCCGCTCGTTGCCTGGAAGTTAGTCAGATACCAGTTTTTATTGGTCGCTTCGGTATTACCTCGGGTTAATGAATATTCGTAGGCACCGGCGAAAATCCTCGAATCCTTAATAAATTCCCCATTTGATTCCCCCTCAACGCTGATAATCTCTATCCCATTTAACGTGTAAGCTCCGCTGCCTCCTGCATTGGTAACTTTAACTCGGGTTGTTCCAGAGGTATTTCCATCAATAACGACTTTATCCGTAGCTGAATTATCATCACCCAATTCAGTTCTGAGATGCAATACGCCATTATTACCAACGTAATTTTCAGTTATTGTTAATCTTGTTGGTTCGACATCCCGTCCATCTGCCCGGGAAATATAGACCGTACTATTATCAACCGTGAGGTTGCTCACCGTTGAGTCAGCTTTAATATCCCAGGTACTATTATCTGAAAGCGACAGATAGGTATGAGTGTTAACATCTGTTGAAATATTAGCTGAACCCGTTATTTTTGAATTAGTTGCATCGACGGTCAAATGACCTTTAATATTATTGATAAAAACATCTGCAGCCGATGATACCTCACTATCCGTAATGGTCACGTTACTCGTCTCATTTTTATGGTAGAGGATTTCATTTGCTGACCGTAGTGAGCTACCAGATAAAATATCTACCGTTGCTTCCTGACCATTTATGGAAGACTCCAGCACAATTCCAGACCCCTGATGCGCGACTGCAGATGTATTTTTCAGCGTCACCGTGCCGCCATTATAAATTTTAGCAGTCGCGGCGTCAGGACCCGTTGTATAAATTTCTCCCTGGTTAAATGAAACTGTCCCCTGGCGGGCAGCGATGGCATGAGCATTGTCCCCATGCGTGGTGATATCAACATCGGTTAATGTAACGCTGGCATTGGTATAATCAAGCGTGTCACCAGCCTTGACGACAGTGCCATTAGCGTACGCGGCATAACTTTCTGTTCCGTGGGTTGTGATCTCCCCTTTTGCCATATCCAGTTTTGCTATGGCATTATTTTCATTACTTCCTGTATCGGTAGTACTTTCTTCATCAAGAGAAGATACACACGCACGCGCGCTTCCGGGAGATGCACACGCAAGAACGCCGACTGCGTGATTACCCGCAGTAACAATAAATGTATCATCTCCGTCAGAAAAAGAGGGGGTAACCGAACCGTCAGAGTTGACTCTTATTATGGTGTCAGTATTCAGGTTTCCACTCGTTTGACTTAGCAAACCAATTGAGTAATCCCCCGTTATGACAATCGTGTTTTTACCCTGCAAAATAACAGCACCGCCAAATTCACTTACGATTGCGCTAGCTGTTAATGCTGTGCTTAGAGGACTATTGTCAGAAGGATATAAACCGCCCGTTGTTACAATGACGCCATTGTTAATGGTTAACTTGCTACCCTCTCCTGCAACGGATACCCGTAACTTCCATTACCCGTTGTTATAACTAGCGCATTATCAATATCTTTTACTTTTCCATCTTTTATTGCCACAGCATGTTTATATTCATCGTGCTGAATAAACTGTTCAGCATATGCATTACCCACCGCCAGAGCAATAAGTCCCAAACTAAACCCGGAGAGTTTTTTCAGTTTCATAGATTAACCATCCATTCATTGGATTAACAAACATTCCTGGTCAAATAACCTATGCGTTCAGATTACCAAAACGGAGGGTAAAGACAAAAACAAAAGCACAAAAAATTTAAATAGATAAACAGCGACAATATATAAA
>NZ_SJWV01000277.1:0-3660 GCF_004352695.1 Escherichia sp. KCJ4928 | reverse complement strand
ATTGAAACAGACCTTGGGGAATACATTCTTCAGCTTGCACACGAACCGCCATCACATGTGGTTGTTCCGGCAATACATAAAGATCGCCATCAAATCCGCAGAGTGTTAAACGAACATCTGGGGTATGAGGGACCAGAAACTCCTGAAGCAATGACATTGTTCATTCGAGAGAAAATCAGACAAGATTTTCTCAGTGCAGAAGTTGGTGTAACGGGATGTAACTTTGCTGTTGCAGAAACAGGGTCAGTCTGCCTTGTTACAAACGAAGGCAACGCACGTATGTGCACCACATTACCTAAAACACATATTGCTGTTATGGGGATGGAGCGTATTGCTCCGACATTCCAGGAGGTGGATGTTCTTATTACCATGCTTGCAAGGAGTGCTGTCGGGGCCAGACTGACGGGTTATAACACCTGGCTTACAGGTCCAAGAGAAGAAGGACATGTTGACGGCCCGGAAGAGTTCCATCTTGTCATTGTTGACAATGGGCGTTCAGAGGTTCTCGGTTCAGAATTCAGCGATGTATTGCGCTGTATTCGCTGCGGTGCCTGTATTAATACCTGTCCCGCTTATCGCCAGATTGGTGGACATGGCTATGGCTCAATCTACCCTGGCCCAATCGGAGCAGTTATTTCCCCGTTGCTTGGTGGCTATGAAGACTTTAAGGACTTACCTTATGCCTGTTCATTGTGCACTGCCTGCAATGGGGTATGTCCGGTAAAAATACCTCTGGCACAACTAATACAAAAACATCGGCAGGTTATGGCAGAGACCGAAATAACACCATCAACAGAACGCCGTATAACCGGAATATTCAATTACGTAAACAGTCATCCGGCATTGTGGAAAGTTGGCATGATTGCTGGCGCGAAAACAGCCAGTCTGTTCATCAGGAAAGGAAAAACGCCGATTAGTGTTGGAGCGATAAAAGAATGGACTGAAGCCAGAGATCTACCATCACCTGATGGAGAAAGCTTCCGTAGTTGGTTCAAGAGATATAAAAAAGGAGGGTAACTTTATGGAAAACAGAGATGAGTTTCTCGTTGCGATCGCCAGAAAGCTTGGCAGAGCAGTAAAACACACTCCCGAAGCAATGCCGGAACCTGTAAATACGCTGGCTTCGACACGTTTAACTGAGTTGACATTAGATCAACGCTGTGAGGATTTTATTAAATTTGCTTCAGAAGTGATGCTTGCCGAGTGTGTTCTTGTATCACCCGATGAAGCTCCATCAAAAGCATTAGATCTCTGTTGGAAGTTCGGTTCCGGGCCTGTCATTATCAGTAACGATCAACGGCTGTTTGATACGGGGATTGCACCACTTCTACAAAAAGAGATGGGCGCTGTCCTGTGGACCCCAGAGAAGGGTGAGGAAAATATTCATCTTGCAGAAAAGGCAAAAACAGGTATCGTTTTCGCTGAGTATGGACTTACAGAATCAGGAGGTGTTGTCTTATTCTCCGCCCCAGAACGAGGGCGTTCAGTAAGTCTTTTACCTGAAGCGTCGGTGTTCGTTTTACGCAAAAGCACCATTCTTCCCAGAGTGGCTCAGCTTGCGAAAAAACTTCATGATATGGCTCAAAAAGGACAACGAATGCCTTCCTGTATCAATATAATTGGAGGACCAAGTTCAACTGCCGATATAGAGTTGATTAAAGTTGTCGGTGTTCATGGCCCTGTATATGCAGCCTATCTAATCATTGATGACTGCAAATAACAATTATCCTCATGCCTGAGCCAATATATATAGTTCCGGCTCAGGCATCATCATTTTTATCTGTTATTTTTCTATCAGCCCCAATTTTTCCTGTGATGTCGCATCGGTTGAAAGTCCAACAAGCGCATTAGACGTTAAAGCGTAAGCATCAACGGAGCGCCATATTGACAAAAACGTGGCGGCCGACAATGAAAAGTAAGCGCTCCGTCTGTGACGTTTTGTGATGGTTGTCCTGTCTGGCTACAATCGCGTCCATCGATATTAAAGTGCGCCCAGATCCTGGACAACTTATGCTGCCTGACTCAATCGATATTGTACCAGGCTAAGACCGCCAAGTTTTCCTTTATCCTCAATTAATTATAATTGTTTATGTAATCGATGATGTCTCGCTTTAAGCCCTCCACATTTTTATATTCATTGAGGTAATAACATTCTGATTTCAATGTTCCCAAAAAGCTCTCTATAACTGCATTATCAAGACAATTTCCCCGGCAAGACATACTCTGGACTATGCCGCTATCCTTTAACCATCGTTGCCACCGGGACATCTGATATTGCCAACCTTGATCGCTGTGCAGTATGGGGTTTTCATCTTTCGACAGCTGTTTCAGCTCATCCGTAAACATAGTCGGCACCATTGAAGGTTGAGAACGAGTAGCAAGGTTATAGGAAATTATTTCCATTATAAAGATCCATGATTGGCGATAAATACAGCTTCTTGCCATTAACTTTAAATTCAGTGACATCTGTAACCCACTTCTCGTTGGGGCATTTTGCATCAAAAACTGATAATCCCGAAAACGTACTTAAGGGCAGAGGGGGACCGCCTTCTGCCCTTTAATAAACAGGATATTAAGATTACTCACCCAGGACTGCCAGTATCAAAAATGCACCTGCAGTAAGCATGGCAAGTTTTTCCCATACAATGGGACTGTCATCCCTCTTTTGTTTTCTTTTTCTCATATAAATGATGGTGTTTACTCAGACGCGAGAGTATTTCGTCTGTGTCTGTATGTCTGATTATTTTACTCATTTGATTACGCATCAGAATGCGCTTAGCACAGAAGTTGATTTTAGCCGTTGCCAGGTTTTTATTAATAGTCAGCGTGGCGGCATGATATGCATGCCGCCACAATATTAACGCCCGGGCATAATCATGATGTACTGTCGACTCTTCCGCAGCTCTTGCCAGCTGAGACCAGGACATTCGGTGCAGAGCACCTTGTATAAGGTCCGGGGATGTCATAGCGGACTCCGGTTGCGCATGTCTTGTTTATTCTCCGGCGGGGACGCAGACGCCACGGAGAGCAAATTCCCCCACGTTTTCTTTTTTCAGCGCGGTGAAGGCATCCCGACAGGCTTTTTCAGTACGGAACGCCTGACTGTGAACAGCCAGTGTGGGTTGCCGGGCATCGCCGGAGGAGACATTAAAGGGGGATGAGAGCCAGAAAATCAGGATCCACATAGAACAGCCTTATGATTTTGTGCGTTTGTATTTTTCCAGGATGCCGATAGCCTGCAGGGGAGCTTCGTGAATTTCACGAATACATTCTGCATCATGGATATTTTCTCTGTACCGGGTTCGTTCCAGTAGTATGTGGTGCATATGGAGCATTCTGGCCAGTGCGGCGCTGAGTTCATTAATATGGTGTTCCCGGAAAACGGGACCGTCATGCATACGGCACAGGGGGATCACTTCCACATCGTCACAATGTGTCCGCAGCCACTCTTTTGTGACAGCTGCGTCATCGGTGTAAAACCATGTGCCGGGTGTACCGTTCGCCAGAAACCGGATTTTCCATGCCTCGGGGGGCGGAGGCGTCTGTCTGCCATCATTCATAGGGGTTATCTCATTCTATGGGCTGAATGCTGCTCAGAATCAGCCTGCTGAGACTGTCAGGGCTGCCGCAGCGGCGACCGGTCGTTTTGCTGTAGCATTC
>NZ_SJWV01000276.1:0-3677 GCF_004352695.1 Escherichia sp. KCJ4928 | reverse complement strand
ATGTGAATATTATCTGTGGCTAGATAGTAAATATAATGTGAGACATTGTGACGTTTTAGTTCAGAATAAAACAATTCACAGTTTAAATCTTTTCGCACTTGATCGAATATTTCTTTAAAAATGGCAACCTGAGCCATTGGTAAAACCTTCCATGTGATACGAGGGCGCGTAGTTTGCATTATCGTTTTTATCGTTTCAATCTGGTCTGACCTCTTTGTGTTTTGTTGATGATTTATGTCAAATATTAGGAATGTTTTCAATTAATAGTATTGGTTGTGTAACAAAGTGCGGTCCTGCTGGCATTCTGGAGGGAAATACAACCGACAGATGTATGTAAGGCCAACGTGCTCAAATCTTCATACAGAAAGATTTGAAGTAATATTTTAACCGCTAGATGAAGAGCAAGCGCATGGAGCGACAAAATGAATAAAGAACAATCTGCTGATGATCCCTCCGTGGATCTGATTCGTGTAAAAAATATGCTTAATAGCACCATTTCTATGAGTTACCCTGATGTTGTAATTGCATGTATAGAACATAAGGTGTCTCTGGAAGCATTCAGGGCAATTGAGGCAGCGTTGGTGAAGCACGATAATAATATGAAGGATTATTCCCTGGTGGTTGACTGATCACCATAACTGCTAATCATTCAAACTACTTAACCTGTGACAGAGCCAACACGCAGTCTGTCACTGTCAGGAAAGTGGTAAAACTGCAACTCAATTACTGCAATGCCCTCGTAATTAAGTGAATTTACAATATCGTCCTGTTCGGAGGGAAGAACGCGGGATGTTCATTCTTCATCACTTTTAATTGATGTATATGCTCTCTTTTCTGACGTTAGCCTCCGACGGCAGGCTTCAATGACCCAGGCTGAGAAATTCCCGGACCCTTTTTGATCAAGAGCGATGTTAATTTGTTCAATCATTTGGTTAGGAAATCCGCGGCAACGCGCGCCGAGACAGCAGCAAAACGGGCAGAGGATATTGCATCCGCCGTGGCGCTTGAGGATGCGAGCACGACGAAAAAGGGGATAGTACAGCTCAGCAGTGCGACCAACAGCACGTCTGAAACGCTGGCGGCAACGCCAAAGGCAGTAAAAGCAGCCAATGACAATGCTGAGAAACGTCTGCAGAAAGACCAGAACGGCGCTGATATACCCGATAAGGGACGCTTCCTGAACAACATTAACGCGGTCAGTAAAACAGACTTTGCTGATAAGCGTGGTATGCGTTATGTGCGGGTTAACGCTCCTGCAGGTGCAACATCTGGAAAATATTACCCTGTTGTTGTTATGCGTTCTGCTGGCTCAGTAAGCGAACTGGCATCAAGGGTCATTATCACCACGGCAACGCGAACCGCAGGCGATCCGATGAATAACTGCGAGTTTAACGGATTTGTTATGCCTGGTGGCTGGACTGACAGGGGGCGTTATGCTTATGGAATGTTCTGGCAATATCAAAACAATGAACGAGCCATCCACTCAATAATGATGAGTAATAAGGGCGATGATTTGCGCTCTGTGTTCTATGTTGATGGCGCTGCTTTCCCTGTTTTTGCGTTTATCGAAGATGGCCTGTCAATATCCGCACCTGGTGCTGATCTCGTTGTTAATGATACGACCTATAAGTTTGGGGCAACAAATCCAGCGACTGAATGTATCGCGGCGGACGTTATCCTTGATTTTAAGAGTGGGCGTGGTTTTTATGAGTCTCATTCGTTAATCGTTAACGATAACTTGTCGTGCAAAAAACTTTTTGCCACAGACGAAATTGTAGCGCGTGGTGGTAATCAGATTCGAATGATAGGTGGGGAGTATGGTGCATTATGGCGTAATGATGGCGCTAAAACTTACCTGCTGCTTACCAATCAAGGTGATGTTTATGGTGGCTGGAATACATTAAGACCGTTTGCTATTGATAACGCAACCGGCGAACTGGTTATTGGAACCAAACTGTCCGCAAGTCTGAACGGTAATGCATTAACAGCAACAAAGCTGCAAACGCCAAGACTGGTTTCTGGTGTTGAGTTTGATGGTTCCAAAGATATTACTTTAACCGCCGCGCATGTGGCTGCTTTTGCCAGAAGGGCAACGGATACGTATGCCGATGCGGATGGGGGCGTTCCATGGAATGCCGAATCAGGCGCTTACAATGTCACCCGCTCTGGCGACAGCTATATTCTGGTTAACTTCTATACCGGAGTCGGAAGTTGCCGGACCTTGCAGATGAAGGCACATTACAGAAATGGAGGTCTGTTCTACCGTTCCTCAAGAGATGGCTATGGTTTTGAGGAAGACTGGGCAGAAGTTTATACCTCGAAAAATCTTCCACCAGAAAGCTACCCAGTCGGTGCACCAATCCCGTGGCCATCAGATACCGTTCCGTCTGGTTATGCCCTGATGCAGGGGCAGACTTTTGACAAATCTGCATACCCGAAACTTGCAGCCGCTTATCCGTCAGGCGTGATCCCTGATATGCGTGGCTGGACGATTAAGGGCAAACCTGCCAGTGGTCGTGCCGTATTGTCTCAGGAACAGGACGGCATTAAATCGCACACCCACAGCGCCAGCGCATCCAGTACGGATTTGGGGACGAAAACCACATCGTCGTTTGATTACGGCACTAAATCCACGAATAACACCGGGGCGCATACGCACAGTGTGAGCGGTACAGCCGCAAGTGCCGGAAACCATACTCATAGTGTCACAGGCGCATCAGCAGTCAGCCAGTGGTCACAAAATGGGTCAGTACATAAGGTAGTGTCTGCGGCCAGTGTGAATACAAGTGCTGCAGGAGCGCACACTCATAGTGTCAGCGGCACAGCCGCATCTGCAGGTGCTCACGCACATACTGTCGGTATTGGTGCTCATACGCACTCTGTTGCGATTGGCTCACATGGACACACCATCACCGTTAACGCTGCTGGTAACGCGGAAAACACCGTCAAAAACATCGCATTTAACTACATTGTGAGGCTTGCATAATGGCATTCAGAATGAGTGAACAACCACGGACCATAAAAATTTATAATCTGCTGTCCGGAACTAATGAATTTATTGGTGAAGGTGATGCATATATTCCGCCTCATACAGGTCTGCCAGCAAACAGTACCGATATTGCACCGCCAGATATTCCGGCTGGTTTCGTGGCTGTTTTCAACAGTGATGAGTCATCGTGGCATCTCGTTGAAGATCATCGGGGTAAAACGGTTTATGACGTGGCTTCCGGCGACGCGTTATTTATTTCTGAACTCGGCTCATTACCGGAAAATGTCACCTGGTTATCCCCGGAAGGGGAGTTTCAGAAGTGGAACGGCACAGCCTGGGGGAAGGATACGGAAGCAGAAAAACTGTTCCGGATCCGGGAGGCGGAAGAAACAAAAAACAGCCTGATGCAGGTAGCCAGTGAGCATATAGCGCCGCTTCAGGATGCTGTGGATCTGGAGATCGCAACGGAGAAAGAAACCTTGTTGCTGGAAGCCTGGAAAAAGTATCGGGTGTTGCTGAATCGTGTTGATACATCAACTGCACCGGATATTGAATGGCCAGCCCTACCGTAGGGTAAGATATATAAATTCTATAATTAGAAGTATCTTTCCATTTAAGGCTAGGAAGGGGGGCTTGGAAAACGTAAGGAATCTCACACCGAGATTATTTTTATATATCAGGTGTCTGA
>NZ_SJWV01000275.1:0-3694 GCF_004352695.1 Escherichia sp. KCJ4928 | reverse complement strand
CTTCCCGGCCAGTTTACCGCTGTTAAACAGGTCACCATCCAGCTTCATCACCATGTCCCTGCCGGCAATCAGCGCACCGGCGCTGTTCACATCACCGGGTTTTACACGGGCATACACCTGAGGTACCGCCCTTCCGGTATTTACCCACACCAACCGGTACCAGAATGCTGAGTAACAAATCCGTTCAGAATTGACTTAATTTTGATCATTATAGAATAATGATCTGAGCGACAGCAATATGACAGATTTATCGATCGATATAACACAAATGAACAGATCTTTATTCTGCTGAATATCGCAAAAACAGCATATCGCAAAACTTATAACCATAATTAATGGAAAAGTGCAGAAAATTATTCCACTGAATGCTTTTAATACAGTTGGTTAGCTAAAAAAATATCATTTTTTGATTTCAGTCATTGAAAATTGCAATGCGTGACGATTCAACAGCATTTAAGTGAGTTTCAGGATATGGGAAGGACATGAAAGGAGGAGCGTAATAAAATACACAGGAAGAAGGGGAAAATGTTTCGTAAAAACAGAAAATTAACAGCGCACATCAGGAAACTCAGTCTCCTGATTCAGTGCTACCACATGAAAATTTAGTTAACTGTTACCGTACTAAAATTTATGTCAGAAGATGTTCCATTACCGAAAGTCAATCAGCGATACAAAGACGATCATGGTGCGCTTGTCACCGTGACCAGTGTTGAGGAAACCCGGGTGGTGTTTATGCGGGAGGGCTATCCGCATCCCTGCATGCGACCGATGTACAACTTTCTGGGAAAATTCAAACCCGAACCTCGGGAAGAAACAGAATAAAACGAAATCCCTGCCGGCAATCACACTGCCTGATGGCAGCATAATCCACTTATTAATTCTCATCCCCGGAGACAAGCCCGGAAAACCACTCCGGGTGTTCACTGTATGCCGTGTTCAGCGCATCCCAGGAAACGTTTATATAAAAGCTGTCCTGCAATTTCCGGGTAACCACCTCTGCCAGGCGGTTCCGGTTATCCACCAGTCCAGCATAACCTATCTCTGCCAGCCACTCATTCAGTTCATGTTCCAGAGACAGATTGACAATATCGTAATCGGACCTTGCCATTCCCGTTTCCTTAGCACATGTTTTCAGGCACGGGGATAAAGTATAAAGAATGTCGTACTGCTGCTGCCAGAGCAATATTCCCCCTGATGGTTGTATCAGAGATGGTATGCCGGTACTTTGCGGGTTGTTCCTGTCTGGTTATCGTGCACCTCCACGGTCGTGGTCACCACCGGCATTCCGGCCTTTCTCAGCCTCAGAACATCAGCCGCAATACGCTGACTGCCAAACCAGAACAGGCCGTCCAGTGCAGTCACCAGTAAACCCGCCTCCAGTGCATACTTCAGCCGTTCACGGGGCGCTTTCACTTCCCGGGCAACCTGCTGATATGGCAATGATGTGTTTTCATTCCCAACCACGCGACGAATACGGTGAGACAGATGATACCGGAATGTATCCGGCACACCAGAAAGGCTGGCCTTCAGGCTGTACACGCAGCCAAACCGTTTATCGTTAAACACCACATTTTTCTGACTGATGTCCCATTCTTCACGCAGCGCGGCAATCAGTTGTGGTGTCCGGGTAAGCAACAAGCGAAAAGGCAGTTCAAAACTGGTGACGTAATCCACATTCAGCAGTGCAATACGCAGCCGTTCTTCTGGCCCGGCCTCTGTCTGCCGGCACTCCTCCAGAACATCCTGCCACTGCTGGCGAAGACAGGGCGATTCGTTCCGTTCTGTAAAACAGTATTTATCCGCCAGATAGTCAATTCGTGTATGCATACTGAAGAGTATTCCGTATAAAGATTCAGCTGGCAAAACTTTATCAGTCTGTAAAAACTAACGGAAGAGTCGATATTTCTCCCGTCCATCACCGGATGATTGTTGCAATACCCCGTGGCATCAGAGACTGAACAGCCGTTTTTAACGCAACGTATTGCTCTGATGTATCAGGCCGGACAACCCGAAAACACCTTTCCACCCGGCATTGTCCGCCAGCGCTTATCACCGGCCAGGTCTGTTGCAGTAAATCCGCCACTTGCGAACATGCTTCATCAACTGTAACACTGGCCCGCGGATGGCAAACACTCGTCTGGCTGAGCAGTAACAGGCATCGTATTGTTGCTCCTCCATGTTGTTCCCGCAACCAGCGTAATACCACCGGCGATGATGGGCTGGCAGTGTGATTACGCACAGTAATAAGTTCATAAAAGGAAGTACAGAATGTCTGAATCTGTTGACCACAGACGCCTTCTGTCGAATGAAGTGTGAAGTGGATTGCCAGCAGATGTGGCCAGTGATCCACCGCCTGCTGAACAAAACGCCGGATTTCCCCCGGCTCTGAAAGTAAGGCTTCGGTTATTTGCACTATTTTATCTCTGTTGAATTTGGTTAAGTCGGTGCAGACTCATCAACACAAGTACGGTTCGATGCAAACAGCTGTGACTGGCAATATGAAAGGAATGATGAATCAGTCAGGATGACAAAGTGCCGTCTGACCGGAGGGGACACAGGAAGATTCACGGAGGGACCAGCACTAGGGAACAGCGCCACATCCCGGGTGGTACTGCTTTGATGCGTCCGGTGACACAAAGCCCGGATTGTTCCAGACATCCTGAATCAAACGCCCCAGATCAGGGGCGTCGAAATATGCCTCTCTGACCATTATATTCCGGCGTACAGGTAGCAGGTCAGAAGTGACAATGCGTCACCTGACGTTAAAAGTCACTACACCCAAGATGACGTTCAACAGCACCATGCGATTCAATATAAGCCCGGGCTGTCTGTTCCAGTACACCAGGCTCAGCGTTGTATGTGTTAGCTGCATCAAATACCAACGACAGCACTTCAGGATACACAACCAGATGTGTAATGGAGTTATCTTCACCCAATACTTTTCCCCACGCCTGCTCAATCAGATTTCTGAGAACCACCACCTCACGACTCTTACACCAGACATCGTTATTAAGTAGCAGCACCATAAGATAAGGAGTGGTATCGTTAGCCACAGCCTCCCTACTCCAGAGATAATATAAAGGGATGGGCTCAACAGATTTATCTTTACGTCGCTTACACTGCAAATATTCAGAAATGAGTCTATGCAGTTCACCTGTAAAATCAGCCATCAGAGAGGGAATGGCCTTATTAATACCCTGCCCTGGTATTAATTTAAATTGTAATAATTTAATTTCAGGATGTATGGCTGCAGCCCGATACAGAGTTGCAAGGACACACTTTTGCCAGAGGGCGTTACAGGAAAGCTTAACGTTTGATTCTGTATACATAATAAATCACCTTACAACAGGTCAAAAACCGCTGTAGCCAGAGTTACGCTGGCCTGATGCTTTAGTACCGGGCTTCGTCAGATAATCCAGACGCTCCAATAAGCGCTGATACTGCTCAGGGAAATCAGGATCATGAATATCCTGGATGTCACGTCCATTAGCAGGGAAATAAACAATGCAGCCCCCTGGATTAACTATGCAGAAATCGTCCTGAGGCACTGATAAATACGGAGAGGACTGAGGTAGCCTGAGTTTAACGGACACTCCTTCCTGAAATAGAATGGCATCAGAAGGAGCTAATAATGAGCAGAAAAACCCAACGTTACTCTAAAGAGTTCAAAGCCGAAGCTGTCAGAACGGTTCTT
>NZ_SJWV01000274.1:0-3705 GCF_004352695.1 Escherichia sp. KCJ4928 | reverse complement strand
GTATTAGCCAGTGACCAAAAAAAGAATTAAGGTCAACCGTGCTGTTTTTGCTTCGTCTCTTTTTATCTTTAATTGCCAACCGAAACTAATTTCAGCCTTATAACTCACACATTTTAAACATAAATGTCACTAAAGTTACCTTATTGAAACATGATTAACATAATTTGTAGGAATTGATATTTATCAATGTATAAGTCTTGGAAATGGGCATCAAAAAGAGATAAATTGTTCTCGATCAAATTGGCTGAAAGGCGGTAATTTAGCTATAAATTGATCACCGTCGAAAAATGCAAATTTGCTTCAACAAAAACCTGTTTATTGTAAGGATTTTGCGGCGTAATATATACGTGGGATCAATTTGAGTTTTTATTAACATGTTTGCAACCTTTCTTTACGCCGTTTTTGTGTGCATTCACATGGTATGATGAAAGTGTTCAAACAAATTTCTATTGGGGCATGCGTGTGACCCTTTCTAACGGGGTTCACTCTCGGAGTCTTCATGCGATGAGCAAGGAGTCATGATGTTAGATATAGTCGAACTGTCGCGCTTACAGTTTGCCTTGACCGCGATGTACCACTTCCTTTTTGTGCCACTGACGCTCGGTATGGCGTTCCTGCTGGCCATTATGGAAACGGTCTACGTCCTCTCCGGCAAACAGATTTATAAAGATATGACCAAGTTCTGGGGCAAGTTGTTTGGTATCAACTTCGCTCTGGGTGTGGCTACCGGTCTGACCATGGAGTTCCAGTTCGGGACTAACTGGTCTTACTATTCCCACTATGTAGGGGATATCTTCGGTGCGCCGCTGGCAATCGAAGGTCTGATGGCCTTCTTCCTCGAATCCACCTTTGTAGGTCTGTTCTTCTTCGGTTGGGATCGTCTGGGTAAAGTTCAGCATATGTGTGTCACCTGGCTGGTGGCGCTCGGTTCAAACCTGTCCGCACTGTGGATTCTGGTTGCGAACGGCTGGATGCAAAACCCAATCGCGTCCGATTTCAACTTTGAAACTATGCGTATGGAGATGGTGAGCTTCTCCGAGCTGGTGCTTAACCCGGTTGCTCAGGTGAAATTCGTTCACACTGTAGCGTCTGGTTATGTGACTGGCGCGATGTTCATCCTCGGTATCAGCGCATGGTATATGCTGAAAGGTCGTGACTTCGCCTTCGCTAAACGCTCCTTTGCTATCGCTGCCAGCTTCGGTATGGCTGCTGTTCTGTCTGTTATTGTTCTGGGTGATGAATCCGGCTACGAAATGGGCGACGTGCAGAAAACCAAACTGGCTGCTATTGAAGCCGAGTGGGAAACGCAACCTGCGCCTGCTGCCTTTACTCTGTTCGGCATTCCTGATCAGGAAGAGGAGACGAACAAATTTGCGATTCAGATCCCTTACGCACTGGGCATCATTGCAACGCGTTCCGTGGATACCCCGGTTATCGGCCTGAAAGAGCTGATGGTGCAGCATGAAGAACGCATTCGTAACGGGATGAAGGCGTACTCTCTGCTCGAACAACTGCGTTCTGGTTCTACCGACCAGGCGGTTCGTGACCAGTTCAATAGCATGAAGAAAGACCTCGGTTACGGTCTGCTGCTGAAACGCTATACGCCAAACGTGGCTGATGCGACTGAAGCGCAGATTCAACAGGCAACCAAAGACTCCATCCCGCGTGTAGCGCCGCTGTACTTTGCGTTCCGTATCATGGTGGCGTGTGGCTTCCTGCTTCTGGCAATCATCGCGCTCTCTTTCTGGAGTGTCATCCGCAACCGCATTGGCGAGAAAAAATGGCTTCTGC
Organism: Escherichia sp. KCJ4928; assembly: GCF_004352695.1. Taxonomy (NCBI): domain Bacteria; kingdom Pseudomonadati; phylum Pseudomonadota; class Gammaproteobacteria; order Enterobacterales; family Enterobacteriaceae; genus Escherichia; species Escherichia sp. KCJ4928. The sequence goes on along the minus strand of NZ_SJWV01000274.1, from coordinate 1,914 downwards.
GCGCCGCGCTGTACGGTATTCCGCTGCCGTGGATTGCTGTAGAAGCGGGCTGGTTCGTGGCTGAATATGGCCGCCAACCGTGGGCTATCGGTGAAGTGCTGCCGACAGCTGTGGCGAACTCGTCACTGACCGCAGGCGATCTCATCTTCTCAATGGTGCTGATTTGCGGCCTGTATACCCTGTTCCTGGTGGCAGAATTGTTCTTAATGTTCAAATTTGCACGCCTCGGCCCAAGCAGCCTGAAAACCGGTCGCTATCACTTTGAGCAGTCTTCCACGACTACTCAGCCGGCACGCTAAGACAGGAGTCGTCAAATGATCGATTATGAAGTATTGCGTTTTATCTGGTGGCTGCTGGTTGGCGTTCTGCTGATTGGTTTTGCAGTCACTGACGGTTTCGACATGGGGGTGGGCATGCTCACCCGTTTCCTCGGTCGTAACGACACCGAGCGTCGAATTATGATTAACTCCATTGCACCACACTGGGACGGTAACCAGGTTTGGCTGATCACCGCGGGCGGCGCACTCTTTGCTGCCTGGCCGATGGTCTATGCTGCTGCGTTCTCCGGCTTCTATGTGGCGATGATCCTCGTGCTGGCGTCCTTGTTCTTCCGTCCGGTCGGTTTTGACTACCGCTCCAAGATTGAAGAAACCCGCTGGCGTAACATGTGGGACTGGGGCATCTTCATTGGTAGCTTCGTTCCGCCGTTGGTGATTGGTGTAGCGTTCGGTAACCTGTTGCAGGGCGTACCGTTCAACGTTGATGAATATCTGCGTCTGTACTACACCGGTAACTTCTTCCAGTTGCTTAACCCGTTCGGCCTGCTGGCAGGCGTGGTGAGCGTAGGGATGATCATTACTCAGGGCGCAACCTATCTGCAAATGCGTACCGTGGGCGAACTGCACCTGCGTACCCGTGCAACGGCTCAGGTGGCTGCACTGGTGACACTGGTCTGTTTCGCACTGGCTGGCGTATGGGTGATGTACGGTATCGATGGTTATGTCGTGAAATCGACAATGGACCATTACGCAGCCTCTAACCCACTGAATAAAGAAGTGGTTCGTGAAGCTGGCGCATGGCTGGTTAACTTCAACAACACGCCAATTCTGTGGGCTATTCCGGCACTGGGTGTGGTTCTGCCGCTGCTGACCATCCTGACTGCACGTATGGATAAAGCCGCGTGGGCGTTTGTGTTCTCTTCCCTGACGCTGGCCTGCATCATCCTGACTGCCGGTATCGCAATGTTCCCGTTTGTGATGCCGTCCAGCACCATGATGAACGCAAGTTTGACAATGTGGGATGCAACTTCCAGCCAGCTGACGCTTAACGTCATGACCTGGGTTGCGGTGGTTCTGGTACCGATCATTCTGCTCTACACCGCCTGGTGTTACTGGAAAATGTTCGGTCGTATCACCAAAGAAGATATTGAACGTAACACCCACTCTCTGTACTAAGTAAGGAGCTAAAAATGTGGTATTTCGCATGGATTCTGGGAACGCTTCTTGCCTGTTCGTTTGGGGTAATCACCGCGCTGGCGCTTGAACACGTCGAATCAGGCAAAGCCGGTCAAGAAGACATCTGATGAGTAAGATTATCGCGACTTTGTATGCGGTAATGGACAAGCGCCCCCTGCGGGCGCTTTCCTTCGTGATGGCGCTTCTGTTAGCAGGATGTATGTTTTGGGACCCATCTCGTTTTGCCGCGAAGACCAGTGAACTGGAAATCTGGCATGGTTTATTGCTGATGTGGGCCGTCTGTGCTGGTGTGATTCACGGCGTGGGCTTTCGTCCGCAGAAGGTTCTTTGGCAAGGGATTTTTTGCCCATTGCTTGCCGATATTGTTCTCATTGTCGGGCTGATTTTCTTCTTCTTTTAAATCAGAATTCTCTTTAAAAAATTATGGGCCGCTCCAGGC
>NZ_SJWV01000273.1:0-3706 GCF_004352695.1 Escherichia sp. KCJ4928 | reverse complement strand
CCTTATTGGGGTTGTGGTTATTGTGGGTGTAGCTCGCTACATCATTAAAGGGTATTCCGCCACTGGTGTGTTATTTGTCGGTGGCCTGTTATTGCTGATTATCAGTGCCATTATGGGGCACAAAGTGTTACCGTCCAGCCAGGCTTCAACAGGCTACAGCGCCACGGATATCGTTGAATACGTTAAAATATTACTAATGAGCCGCGGCGGCGACCTCGGCATGATGATTATGATGCTGTGTGGATTTGCCGCTTACATGACCCATATCGGCGCGAATGATATGGTGGTCAAGCTGGCGTCAAAACCATTGCAGTATATTAACTCCCCTTACCTGCTGATGATTGCCGCCTATTTTGTCGCCTGTCTGATGTCTCTGGCCGTCTCTTCCGCAACCGGTCTGGGTGTTTTGCTGATGGCAACCCTATTTCCGGTGATGGTAAACGTTGGTATCAGTCGTGGCGCAGCTGCTGCCATTTGTGCCTCCCCGGCGGCGATTATTCTCGCACCGACTTCAGGGGATGTGGTGCTGGCGGCGCAAGCTTCCGAAATGTCGCTGATTGACTTCGCCTTCAAAACGACGCTGCCTATCTCAATTGCTGCAATTATCGGCATGGCGATCGCCCACTTCTTCTGGCAACGTTATCTGGATAAAAAAGAGCACATCTCTCATGAAATGTTAGATGTCAGTGAAATCACCACCACTGCTCCTGCGTTTTATGCCATTTTGCCGTTCACGCCGATCATCGGTGTACTGATTTTTGACGGTAAATGGGGTCCGCAATTACACATCATCACTATTCTGGTGATTTGTATGCTGATTGCCTCCATTCTGGAGTTCCTCCGCAGCTTTAATACCCAGAAAGTTTTCTCTGGTCTGGAAGTGGCTTATCGCGGGATGGCAGATGCGTTTGCTAACGTGGTGATGCTGCTGGTTGCCGCTGGGGTATTCGCTCAGGGGCTTAGCACCATCGGCTTTATTCAAAGTCTGATTTCTATCGCTACCTCGTTTGGTTCGGCGAGTATCATCCTGATGCTGGTATTGGTGATTCTGACCATGCTGGCGGCAGTCACGACCGGTTCAGGCAATGCGCCGTTTTATGCGTTTGTTGAGATGATCCCGAAACTGGCGCACTCTTCCGGCATTAACCCGGCGTATTTGACTATCCCGATGCTGCAGGCGTCAAACCTGGGTCGTACCCTATCACCCGTTTCTGGCGTAGTCGTTGCGGTTGCCGGGATGGCGAAGATCTCGCCGTTTGAAGTCGTAAAACGCACCTCGGTACCGGTGCTTGTTGGTTTGGTGATTGTTATCGTTGCTACAGAGCTGATGGTGCCAGGAACGGCAGCAGCGGTCACAGGCAAGTAAATAGTAATGCCGGAGGCAAGTTTCCTCCGGCTTTTTCATGTCACCCACTGTGGTATATACGTTGCGGTCTGCCAACTTTGCCGTGAACAATTTCAGCAATAATCAGATGGCGGCTGGCGCAATATTCAAGATAACGCCTGGCAGTGGTGCGGCTGATGGTCAGTGCCTGCGCCACCGTTTCTGCCGTATGTTGCACACCAGGCTCTTTGAACAGTTTTCGCACCGCGTTTAGCGTCAAAGGGTCAATGCCGGTCGGTAGCTCGTCCTTAGGTTCACCGCGAGCATAAGCATTAAACATCTCATCAATTTGCTTCTGGCTGGCGCTATCAATACTTTCCAGCATATGTTTACGCTGGCGGAAACGGGTTAGCGTTTGCCCCAGCCGTTCATAGGCAATGGGCTTAATGAGATAATCAAATACACCACAACGTACGGCTTCAGACACCGTTTCCATATCGCTGGCTGCAGTGGTAAACACCACGTCGCCGGGATAATGCGCCTGCACCAGTTCATGCAGTAAATTAATCCCTCTACCGTCAGGAAGATAGTTATCGAGCAAGATTAGCCCCGGCTTAAAACGCTCGATCATCATTCGGGCCTGCGCCAGGTTTCCCGCCAGTAATATCTGACTGAATCCGGGAATGTGACGAATATATTCCGCATGCATCTCTGCCAGCGGCGTTTCGTCCTCAACGATCAATAGGGTTAATGGAGCTGTCATTAGGTTTCACTTTCGGAATATAGATTGAAAATAAGGTACCGCAGGGATCATTATCTTCGAGAGTGATAACACCACCGCAGCGCGTTACGTAGCTGGCAATCAAGTACAACCCAATGCCATGTTCACCGGGCTCGTCAGCACGCGTACTGACCCCCTGCTCAAATATTTTGTCTCGTAGAGACTCTGGAACGCCGCAGCCCTGATCGGCGACTTCAATCACCACATCATCGCCTTCATCGCTGAGGAATAATTCAACGATCTTGTTTCCTTCATCGCTACGCAGGCTGGCTTCGAAGGCGTTATCAAGTAAATTGCCAACAATGGCGGCAAACTCGGTGCTATCCAGTCCTGGCGGCAGTTGCGAAAGCTGGCTACCGGGGACGATGATCATTTTTAGCCCCAGTTCGCGGGCGCGCTGCACTTTACCAAAAAGCAGCCCCGCCACCTGGCGATCGGCAAACGCCTCGCGCAGGCTGTCAATAAGCTGTTGCTGGGCCTGAGACTCCCCCTGCACCATCGCCAGCACGCGATCATACTCTTTCATCTGCAACAGACCATTGAGCGTCGACATCCAATTGAGATGCTCGTGTCGCAATGTACGAAGGCTCTCGACGTATTGTTTTATTTGCGTCAGTTGCGCATTGAGGGTGGAAATTTCGTCTTTACTACGAAAGCTGATAATGGCCCCCAGCAAATCATCACCTGAACGAATAGCTTCCCGATTGGCAATAACGCTCAGACCGTTAAAGTTAGCCACCACATCCTGACGTTTTTCATCAATCTGTTCGGTAAAGAAATCGGCGGGCCTGACCACTTCAGCAATGGGTTTACCCAACCATTGCCGTCCGGGAGAGCTCAGCCCCAGCATCTTTCTTGCGTTACGATTGATGGCGGTAATGTAACCATGCGGATCCACCGCAATCAGCCCTTCATAAACCGAACTAAACAGCGCCTCTTGCTGACGGACCACGCGTGCGATTTGCTTTGGCTCCATGCCCATCATTTGCCGACGGATATGCGCTGCCAGGAACCACGACAGCAACATCAGAATCCCTAACAGCACGACAAACACGCCTGCCATCGGTAATAAAAACTCAGCCCGCCAGCTATCGATTTTACTCACCAGGTAGCCAATCGACACCACGCCGATGACTTTTCCATCGTCATCAAAGATTGGCGTTTTGGCGCGCATCGCCATCCCCATTGACCCTTTCCCGGTAATGAAGTAGCTCTCCCCTTTCTCCAGCGCGCCCTGTTTGGTGAACTGCATAGGATAACCAATTTTCTCCGGATTAGGATGGTAAAGGCGGATCGAGTGCCGGTCCCCAATCACCACATAATCAAAATCGGTATCTCTTTGTAATTTGTTAGCGATGGTCGCCAGCCGTTTGTAGTCACGCGTTTTCACCGCAGAGATGACACTGTCATTGGAGGCAATAATTTTCGCCTGATTCATTGCCATGTCGCGTACATGAAGCGTTAAATAGTCCTCAAAACTGGCCGTAAAATATTGCGCCAGGGCTGCAATGACAAATATTGAGAACACCAGAATCAGCAAAAAGATACGCAGCGGAAATGCCAGTCTTTGGAAAAATGCAAACTGTTTATTCTCGTTAAGC